>JAZQPR010000023.1:0-2682 GCA_045628605.1 Oscillospiraceae bacterium | reverse complement strand
AGACCGATCTTGTCATAATATTGTAGAGTGCGTATACTCACTCCGGCAAGCTTACTCACTTCATGCACTGTCATCATTATTATTTCCTCCCTTAACTTGGTGACTTCAGCATAAACTATTACGTAACGTCGGAGTCAATACCTTTTTCAAAAAATTTTTTTCACTAAGTAGCTCGACAAATTGAATTTAAAGCTATTCTTTCTTACCCTTCTTTTCAAATTCTTTCATAACCAAAATACAGATTATAATAAAAAAACTCATTCCAATAATTCCTGACGGTTTAGGATAACAAACGGGAATCCTCGGTAATTCAATTACCGCAGATGAAAGCGCTATGTTTTGCAGGAAAAATTGCAGGAAAAATGCAGGAAAAATCGAATCGAGAAAGTAGTAGAATGCAGAACAAACATTCGAATTTTTCTTGCATTTTCTATGCTCTTCTGCTATACTATATGTATGAAAGAAAATCTTATTCATTACCGCACATGTGTGTGCAACATTAATTACCATGTGGTGTGGTCTGCCAAGTACCGACGAAAGATACTCAGCGGAGAAGTTGAAGCGTATCTCAAAGAACTTGTTCAGCAGATAGCTGAAGACAAAGGGTTCACGGTGCAACTGTTCGAATGCGGCGAGTGTGATCATGTCCACTGCTTTGTCACAGCACCGCCCAAACTGTCGGTGACAGATATCGTCAAGTATCTTAAGGGTATCACAGGACGCAAACTGTTCGAACGGTTTCCGGAGATACGTTCAAAACTTTGGAAAGGTGAGTTGTGGAACCATTCGTATTACTGTGAGACTATAGGCTCGGTGTCTGAGGAAAACATCAGGCGTTATATCGAGCACCAGAGCAAATCATACTGAAGAGGAGGAAAACCATGCTGCTTTCACATGAGACTGTAATAAAAACAGACAGTGCATCTGCCAACATTATCGGCCACATGTGTTACGCTGCATCGAAACTCTGGAACGTCTGCAACTACGAAAGAAACAAATATAAGGAACTTGGCCTCCAAAGGTATCCCGACTGGTATTATCAAAAGTCTGTACATAAGGATGATATCTGGTATAAATCACTTCCCTCCCAGACTGCCCAGGAGGTATGCAAGCTTTTGGACAAGTCATGGAAGTCCTTCTACAGGCTGCAGAAGACCGGCGGAATAAAGAACCCGAAGCCTCCGAGGTACAAGCAGGAGGGCATTGTTATTACATACATGCAGAACGGAATCGTACATGAACAGGGTTCGGATACCGTTCGTTTGTCGCTTCCCAAAGCACTCAAGGAGCATATGCTTTCAGTTTATGGCATCAGTAACAACTATCTTTTTCTGAAAAATAAGGTTTTTCAGAATACCGATGTCATCAAGCAGATAAAGATATATCCGACCGAAGATGATGGACGGAGCAGGCTGATAGTCATTTATGAGGTAGCCGATGTTAAGATGCGGGAGGAAAATGGAAGATATCTTTCGGTGGACCTGGGGCTTCACAACCTTATGACCTGTTATGATAACAAAGGCAGAAGCATCATACTCGGGCGAAAGTATCTGTCGATTGTGCAGCGTTACGACAAGGAGATTGCGAGAGTCCAGTCACAGTGGGCTAAAGTACAGGCCAATGCAGGGGTAAAATATCCCAAACCTTCAAAACATCTTATTAAGCTGTATGATAAAAAAAGGCACTGCGTGAAGGACTATCTCCACAAGATTACACGGTATGTTGCGGATTATTGCCGCAGCGAAGAAATCAGTACCGTTGTCATCGGTAACATCACCGGAATCAGGAAGGATAATGACCTTGGGAGCCGAATTAATCAGCAGCTGCATGGCCTGCCGTATGCAGAACTGTATACCATGCTGGAGTATAAACTGAAGCTGTACGGAATCAGACTGATAAAGCAGGAGGAGTCATATTCCAGCCAGTGTTCACCATTATCGGAAGGTGTATCGGAGAAATACGCGCATAAGTCAAACCGGACAGAACGTGGACTGTATGTGGACGATGGCAGAGTGTTCAATGCTGATGTGGTTGGGGCGTATAATATTCTGCGAAAGAGCTGTGCCGTATCGGACACTACAATAAACATGCCCATATCCGGGCTGAACAACATAGAAGTAATAAAAGTAGCTGTGTAACCCGAAAGGGTAGCAGTAAGGGTGTCATGGACGCACCTTGGGACCTACGCGGCGTAAGCCGCGCGCACCCGATGCTCGGTAATTAAATTACCGAAGTAGTTCACCAAAGTATATACTATCCATAGCTATTATAAAATCAAACGATTTCTCCGGATAATCTATTTCACCGATTACGCCAACGCGAAAGTCTGCATCTTTTAATGATGCAATTGCACTTTCAATTGATTTTTCCGAATAATCAAATCCATGAATGTATGCTCCTGTTTCACTGCGTAAATACTCAAGCATCTTACCATTGCCACAACCAACATCAAGAATATGGGCATTTGACTCTTTGATATACGGAACTATCTTATTTATCTGTTTAATATCACTAAAACCATCCTGGGAAAAATCAGCACCATATGCTTCGTTGCAAAATTCTTTAAATGCTTCTGACTCTTCAGCAAACCTATAAAACTGTTCGTATTCGTTGTAAAACAGCAAATCCTTTTTCATAATAATATACCTATAAACTAAGTGAGTCTGAATTTAAAAGGAATTC
>JAZQPR010000022.1:0-14280 GCA_045628605.1 Oscillospiraceae bacterium | reverse complement strand
TAATGGGGAAGGTTGATGGGGGCGGTTAGGTGATCGCAGGGCTTTGCGGTCGCCCTGCACCTTCGCAGATGCATGTTCTTTGTATTTGCGATTAGGTTTTAAGTTGATGGGGGCGGTTAGGTGATTGCAGGGCTTTGCGGTCGCCCTGCACCTTCGCAATTGCAACCTTCGCATATATATTTGCATGAATAACTGTTAGTGTCCTATAATCAATCCCTTGGCGCAGTAATAGTGGTCACCTTGAAAAGGCGACCGAAGGAAGTGAAGAGCGAAGCTGACTGGGGGATGAGAATGGGGAATGAAAGAAAAAGGAGCGAAAAAAATGGAAAAGAAGAAGATTCTGACGGCGAAAGGGGTTTGTAAGAGTTTTGCGCTCAATGGGGGGCAGACTCATGTTTTGAGCGGGGTGGATATGGAGATCTATGAAGGGGAGTTTATTGTAATAATGGGGAAATCCGGGTCGGGGAAATCTACGCTGCTGTATGCGCTCAGCGGGATGGACCGTGCGACTGCGGGGGAAGTGGTGTATAAAGAGAAAGACATCGTTAAGATGAAGGAGAAGGAGCTGACTAAGCTCAGATGCAGTGAGTTCGGATTTGTTTTTCAGCAGATGCATCTGGTAAGTAATCTGACGATATTTGAAAATATTGCGGTGCCGGGGTATCTTAATAAAAATGTTTCGGAAAAGGAGACGGACAGAAAAACGAATGAGCTGCTCGAAAAGGTAGGCATTTCGGATATCAAGGAGCATCTGCCGTCGCAGTGTTCGGGAGGAGAACAGCAGAGATGTGCTGTTGCAAGGGCTGTTATCAACGATCCTGTGATAATATTTGCAGATGAACCTACCGGTGCACTGAACAAGAAAAGTTCACTGGAAGTACTTGATATCATGACTGCGCTTAACAAAAAAGGACAGTGCATCATGATGGTCACACATGATTCGCGTGCTGCATTAAGAGCGGACAGGATACTGTATATAGAAGACGGAAAAATATCCGGTGAGCTTAAGCTTTCACCATATGACGCATCAGATGAAAAGAGCCGTGACACACAGGTAACCTCATGGCTTTCTTCAATGGGATGGTAGAAAGAGGTGCAGCATGAAAAGTATTTTTACTCTTCTGAAGGCGAATCTCAGACATAAAAACGGTTCTTTTATAAGTATAATAGCGCTTATGGCGATCATTACATTTTCGTTTTCAGGAACCGTAAGCAACAATGACAATCTGAAAAAGGCATTTTCAGACTCTATGGATAACTATGAGATAGGAGACCTCATAGTTACTCTGAACTATGATGATGCAGAGGAATTCTGCGAAAGAGCAAAAGAAAACCCTCATGTTAAAAGTGCCCACGTTGAAGAAAGGATCGCAGTCAACGCAGGACTGGACATAGAAGGAAAGCAGTATGACAGTCATCTCAGAATAGCAAAATATGACAGCAGATTGCGAGTGTTCAATGACGATATAACCGGCTTTGAAAAAGATGCCGAACCGGCGGACGGAGAAATATATGTAAGTTATACTTTTTCACAGATGATGAAAATAAAAAAGGGCGATGAGATAAAGATACAGACTGCATATGGCGATGAGGTTTTTCATGCAGCAGGATTTTTTGAGGATCCTCTGTATGGTTCGATGCTTATTTCCGTAGAACATATGTATGTTTCAGAAAATGACTACAGCAGATTAATGAATGAAAAGCTCGATGACAGAAATGCGCCTTTCAGGTATCTTGAAAAATACGGAATGCTTCATATCCGAAAAAACGGAGATATAAAGTATTCGGAGCTTTCAAAGGAATTAAACGATGAATTCGGGCTTACAGACAAAGCGATACTGTACATAAACAGATATGAGCTCGAGTCTTCTGTCATGGCGTTTTCAGATACCGGAACAAAGCTTCTGGCTGTATTTGTAATAATACTTACTGCAGTCATAATCCTTATTATCCATAACAACATACAGACAACGATCAAATTTGAGTATACAGATCTCGGAATATTAAAGTCCCAGGGCTTTTCCACATGGAAAATAAGACAGATTTTTATTCTTCAGTATCTTCTGGCACTTTTGACAGGAGCCGCGGCAGGTCTGGTCTTATCGTTCCCACTGTTAAAAATACTTGGAAAAATGTTTATCAAACTGACTGATATAATGACTTATGGAAATATATCGATCGGAAAATGTTCACTCATGGCACTTGCTGTCTGCATGGTCTGTGTGGTTTCTGTTGTTGTTTCAACCTTAAATGTCTCAAAAATATCTCCGGTAAAAGCAATTAACGGAGGACGCAGCGATATATATTTCAGGAGCCGTGTAAGTACAAAAATTAAAAAGAAGCCGCTGACGTTCAGTCTCGCTCTCAGGGAAATGACATCCGGAATTCGTACGGTTGCGGGAATCATACTGATAACAGCGCTGCTTGTGTTTTTTATGATAAGTATTTCTATAATGTCAGATTCTTTAAAGACAGAGTATCTGTTTGGTATTGATGACAATAAAAAAGCTGTATTTTCACTGTTTGACAATTATGATTTTTCAGATACTGAGGAAATAATAAGTTCTGTCAAAGAACATTCAGAGTCTGCTAAGGTAATAGTGTATTCACAGTACGACAATACATTTATAAACGATGCGGTCGAGCCTGTCATGGTAACAAATGACATTGATTATTTTGATAAAATAATCAAAGGAAGAATACCCAGGTATTCAAATGAGATAGCAATTTCTGAATTTTATGAGGAAGATAACGGATTTCACATTGGTGATACACTGAGCATCCATACAAATGATGCGACTGAGGAATTTGTAATAACAGGTATTTTTCAGCAGATTTTTAACAGCGGATCAGTGATCATGAATGAAGAAGCCGGCAGCAGGCTTTGTATTCCGGCAGAAAGCGGAATTATCATCATAAATGATGGTGATGAAGCTGATGAAATCGTTGATATGCTTAATGAAAAATACTCAGATGTGCTCAGAGCACAGAAATATGAGCCCGGTCAGCTGGAAAAAGGTGAAATAGCTCTTATAGAAAGCCTTCTTGACATGGTTTCAGCGATAGTTTATTCCATCTCGGTCGTATTTGCTTTTGTGGTAGTTACCATGATGTGCAGAAAGGCTGTTATGATGGAAAGAAGAAATATCGGCATTTTCAGAGCAGTCGGTTTTTCTGTCGAGCAGCAGAGACTCCAGTTCGCAGTGAGATTTTCAGTTTCTGCGATAACAGGTTCTTCTCTTGGAGCAGCTGCTGCGGTATTTATTTCAAAAAAGATGTTCAGAATTATTTTCCGTTCGATAGGTATAACAGATTTTATCAGGGATTTCAGTGTTCAGCTGATATTGATACCTGCACTGGTCATCAGCATAAGCTTCTTTGTTTTTGCTTATCTAGCATCAAATGGTGTGAAGAAAATTTCGGTAAGAGAGCTTATTACGGAGTAAATATTATTCACAGCTGCGGTATATTGCTGAAAAAAGCAGACAAATGTTTATACTGAATAAAAAACAAAAGAAGGATCTTTAAACCGGGTATATTTATTAAAATAACACGTCAAATATGTTCACGTGAAGTGCATATTTGACGTGCTTTTTTATCAGAAGACTCCGGATAAAAATATTTTCCTTATGTGACAGAGTTACAGATATTTATTTTCAAAATAATTATACTACAGATATACAGGACAGATTTTGAAAGGAAATATTAATATGACGGAGCATAATAAAAAAATAAGAACAGCCTTTTTTGATTCGAAGGAATACGACAAAGTATCATTTGAAAGATCTGCACTCAGTGACCGTTTTGAAATGAAGTTTTTTGAGACGAGACTGACAGCAGATACCGTAAATCTTGCAGACGGATATGACGTTGTCTGTGCTTTTGTAAATGACGTTATCGACAGAAAGGTTATAGACGCCCTGTGTTCATACGGCATAAATCTCATCGCACTCAGATGTGCCGGATACAACAACGTCGACATAGAATATGCATACGGAAAGATACATATTGTCAGAGTTCCTGCCTATTCACCGTATTCTGTGGCAGAACATGCAATGGCAATGCTTCTGACATCTATAAGAAAGATACACAGGGCATATATCAGAACCAGGGATTTTAACTTCAGTCTGAACGGACTGACCGGCTTTGATCTTCATGGAAAAACAATAGGTATAGTCGGAACGGGAAGAATAGGGAGTGTATTTGCAGGCATCTGCAAAGGCTTCGGCATGAACGTCATCGCATATGACAGACACCCTGATGAAACCAAAGGTCTCAGATACGTTTCACTTGAAGAGATATGGGAAAAGAGTGACATTATCTCTCTTCACTGTCCTCTCAACGAAGAAACAAAGCATATAGTAAACAAAGATTCCATTTCAAAAATGAAGAAAAACGTTATCCTTATAAACACCTCCAGAGGCGCACTTATCGAATCCGAGTCCCTTCTCGAAGCTATAAAATCCCGCCGCATCGGAGGCGCCTGTCTCGACGTCTACGAAGAAGAATCAGACATCTTCTTCCACGATTTTTCAGACAGCTTCATAAAAGACGACACCCTCGCCCGCCTCATCTCCATGCCCAACGTAATAGTAACCTCCCACCAGGCCTTCCTAACCATCGAAGCCTTAGAAAACATAGCCTCCACCACCCTTGAAAACATCCTCTCTTTCTACCATTCCACCACATCCCCAAACGAACTCTGCTACAAATGCCTCCATTTCCCCACCTGCCCCCAACTCCACACCCACCCTTGCTTTTAACTTCAATAAACTTATGCGAAATTCGAAGAAAATAATTGAAGAAAATAATTCGAAGAAAATAATTAGAAGGTGCAAATGCGAAGGTGCAGGGCGACCGCAAAGCCCTGCAATCACCTAAGTGCTCCCCATTAACAAAAACCCCAATCGTAAACAAAAAGAACATGCATTTGCGAAGGTGCAGGGCGACCGCAAAGCCCTGCAACCACCTAACCGCCCCCATCAACCAAACCACCAATCATAAACACAAAGAAAATACATCGCGAAGGTGCAGGGCGACCGCAAAGCCCTGCAAACCTATCCCATTCCCACCACAAAAGGAGTAAAAACCATGAAAACAACCAACAAATATTCCAACACACAAACAGAAAAAAACCTCCGCTCAGCCTTTGCCGGTGAATCACAGGCAAGAAACAAATACACATACTTTGCATCAGTTGCCAAAAAAGAAGGCTACGAGCAGATATCCGAACTATTCCTGAAAACCGCAGAAAACGAAAAAGAGCACGCAAAACTGTGGGCAAAGGAACTTGGCGAAATAAGTTCAACAGCCGAAAACCTCGCTGCCGCAGCAGATGGTGAAAACTATGAATGGACCGATATGTACGAAGATTTTGCCAGAACCGCCGAAGCAGAAGGCTTTACAGACCTTGCAGAAAAATTCAGAGCCGTTATCAAAATAGAAAAACGTCACGAAGAAAGATACCGTGCACTCTTAAAAAACGTTGAAACCCAAAAAGTATTTGAAAAAAGTGAAGTAAAAGTCTGGGAATGCCGTAACTGCGGACATATAGTAGTAGGAACAAAAGCCCCGGAAAAATGTCCCGTATGCGATCACCCTCAAAGCTATTTTGAACTTCACAAAGACAATTTCTGATATCATTTCTAAAAACTTATCCATACAAAAAAGACTGTCAGTGTATTTCACCGGCAGTCTTTTTTTATATATACACACAGCATTTTCATCACCATTGACTGTATAAAAAAAATATGTTACTATTTAATAAAAAGTTGAAAAAGGAGTACATTGATGAACAAGGGAAAAACAACCATAAATAAAAAAACAGATATTTTCTGCATAGTTTCACTTATTATTTTTTCCATACTGTTTCTTACAGGAACATTTTTCGACAAACAGGTTTCCGAAGCACTGTATACACCAAAGGAACCGTTTTCCATGATATTGTCAACAGCAGCAATGTATATTTTCTTCGGCATATATGTTTTCTTTTACGGCAGCATGACAAGACAGCTTGTATCATCCGATATGTCAAAACTAAAAAAATCACTTTTATCATCAGTATGTGTTATATGCGGAGCACTGACCTCATGGATAAGTACATCCGGACTCTTGAAAAAATCATGTCTCGGAGTATATTTTGACCGGCCTTTTAGTAAACCGGAGGCAATGGCAGCAGGGCTTATCACCATGTTTCCGCTGTTTTTTATTGGATTTTTTGTCAGTGAGAAAAAATATGACAAACAAATCGTAAAAAAACTCCTGAGCGTTATTTTCTATATGACTCTTGCATTTGTCATTCCTCTCGCAGTAAAAGCAGTTTTCATGCGACCGCGTTTCCTGATAACAAAAATGGAACTCGAAAATGTTGATTATCAGCCGTGGTACGTTATAGACAAAAACATGAAAGCTCTTAAGCTTCAGTATGATCTTGAAGGGGATGACTTCAGTTCTTTTCCGAGCAGTCATTCCATAGACGCATTTCTGGACGTTATGGTTTTTCCTGCTTTGGCGCTCGTTATGCCGAAGCTTGAAAACAAAAAAAGACTGCTGTTTATCATTGCAGCAGTGAGTGCCCCGTTTATCATGCTTTCGAGGATCGTTCTCGGTGCACATTTTCTCAGTGATGTATCATTCGGCGCACTGACAGGGGTTATCCTGTATATCTGTTATAACCGTGTAAAAGAGAAATAAATGTTTTTTCAAAGGAGAAACATCATGAAGATCAAAACATTTTCAAGGCTTCTGTTTACGTTTATGATCGCTTCATTTATCGGATGGCTGTATGAGATAATAACCGTCAATATCATGTACCATCAGTATTATGACAGAGGTGTTCTGCATCTGCCGATGTGTCCGATATACGGCTTCGGAGTATTGTTTCTGGATGCGGTTCTTCACAGGATCAAAAACGGCTCTCTGTACTTCCTGGGAAGCTTTCTGATCGCAACAGCTGTTGAACTTGGAGCCTCATATATTCTGGAATACAAATTCCACATGATCCTCTGGTCATATGATGACTGGCCGTTACAGTTCCAGGGCAGGATATCAATTATCAGCAGCTGTATTTTCGGACTTCTTGCAGTTTTTTACATGAAGCTTCTCAAGCCCGGAATTAAAAAGCTGTTCGATAAGCTGCCGTTAAAAATTACCGCCGGCGTAACATTTTTCTTAGCAGCTTTCTGTACAGTTTGGGAGCTTTTCTGTATTTTCAGATAATCTTAAAACATGAATATTTTTTATGTGTCTATATGCATTTGTTTGATATTTTTAACAACTGAGCAAAAACTTGTCATTTTGTTTAATTAATATATGTGAATATGATTGATTTTTTAACATTTTATTGCGTTCTGTTGACATAAAAAAAAATGAGTGGTATAATTCCTAATATATTAAATGTGGAGAAGAAAAGATATGAGAAAAATAAAATACTGGTCATTAATAATGCTGTCATTAATGCCAATGTTAAACGGATGTCAAAATGATGAACGTGATATACAGATAATACCTTCTGATAATTATTATTCAGGTATATATTCTGATGACATCAAAGAATTGGATAATATATCATATTTAAAAAGTACAGATAATGCTGTATATGCAATTGGTTCGTTATCAAATATTGCATGTGAGACTGTTATTGATATATATGATAAAACAGAAAACAGTTACCGGTCAGTAACTTTGGAAATTGATAATTGTTCAGTGGTCAGTGCTGTTTATGCGGATGATTCTGCGGTATATGTAGGGTATATTGATGGAAATTCATGTTCCAGAGCCGGAAAGTTTGAAAAAACAACAGGTAAGAAAGTAAATGATGTTTTTTTGTCTGATGATTTCAGAGTGCAGTCAATTTTTAAAGACAGTTCCGGTCACTTGTTTTTTCATATGATAAATACCGGTACAATAGAATCACTCACAAAAGAATATGATAATTCTTTGAATTTTTTAAATGATAAAGAAATATCGAACAATTTGCACTTAAAAGAAAATGAGATACCGGTGAAGATTATTTCTAATGATGAAAACGGATATTATGTACTTACACTTAATTTTTCAAATAGTTTTTCTCCGGCTGTTTACAGCGTGTCAGATAAATTTGAAGTTAAATACTGTATTGATGATTTTTCTGACATGGACGGTGAAATCAAAAATCTGTGCATAAATCATGATAATAATCTTCTTATTATCTTTAAAGAAAATAATTCAAACAAGTATAGTATTAATGAAGTTTCATGTGAGAATGGTAGTATTGTCGAAAGATATGAATGTGAGTTTGATAACAGTACATTTTTTACAGGAGATTTACTGAATTCTTCCGGACAGTCTTCAAATAAATATGACTTTTATATTTCAAAACCGGATGGAATTTTCGGATACGATCTTAAATCAGAGATCAGTGAAAAAATAGCTGACAGCGTGTCAGAAGGATCAAATGATTGTGTATATATAAAAGACGATAATATATATATATATAATTCAAAAAACGATTATCGCACATTTTCAATATGTAAAATCGATGAAAACGGATCAGTGGCTGACAATGAAGTTTTTTATACTGATAAAGGATATCTTGGCGAAGTTTATATCGATAAAGATGAAAATGTTTATTTTATTCAGATAACCGGTGATAACGGGATTTCCGTTTGCAGTTCTGAAAAACAGCTGTGTTCATTTACATATACTGAAAATATTGAAGAAATATGCGGACTGTATATTGATGATTCCGGAATTATTCATGTTGGGTGTATAACATATGAATCAGATACTGAAAAATATTATCTTAATTATAATGTATCTGATGTTGCAGGAAAGATGTTATTGGACAAAAAAGAAGAAATAAGTTCAGATATATGCGGTGTTTTTCCTTCCGATAACGACAGTACCTTTAAAATGGTATATGCAGACAAAAATAAAAAGTTCACGGTAATTTCTGTTGACTATAAGACGGGAAATGAGAAAAAAACAGTTCATGGCATCAATATCGACAATGTTGATAAGATATACTGCGGATATGATAATTATGATTTCTGCTACGCTGAATCAGAATCTGTATACGGATACACAGATTCTGAAAAAAAGTCTGAAGAAATTATTAACTGGAATAATTCTCAGTTATATACCGATCATGATAAGGTATGTTTAAAACCAAACGGTACTATTGTTTGTTCAACAACAGATGATGATAAGTCAGTAAATGTCTGTTTATTAAAAAAGGCTGATAAAGAAACCATAGAAAAGCTAAAAAACAGAACAGTCGTAGATCTGGTTGTGCTGGGTGAATCACCGGTTCTTCGAAAAGCAGTAAACAAATTTAACAATACGAGTACAGAATGCTATATTAAAATAAAAGAAAAAAACAGTATTTCAGAATTTGATAAATCCGTTGTATCAGGCGAAATACCGGATGCAGTCATATGGGATTATGATACAGATATGAGTTCATTTTGCCGTGATGATTTTTTTACTGATTTAAATGTTTTTTTTGAAAAAGATAAAAATATTTCATCAGATGATATGCTTGCAAATATAAATAAGGCATGTTCAGCTTCTGGAAAGACAGAATATTATGTTCTTGATTTTACAGCTGAAGCTTTGATCTGTGACAGCAGTAAATTTGAAAATGATGTTTTGACTTATGCTGATCTGCTTCAGTTGAATAACGGTCAGAATCATATATTTTATGATATGACTGCTGAAGAATTACTTGATGTTCTTGTTTACAGCAACATTGGAGAATATGTTGATTCTGAAAAAAAAGACTGTAACTTTAATACAGAAAAATTTTTGGAAATACTAAAATTTATAAAAAAAGATGCTGTTAAAGAAAAATTTCAGATAATGTCTTTGAGCGATTTTGAAAAAGAAGATAAGCGTTTTGATGAAAACAAATGTTTACTTCAAAAAGTTAATTTAAATGAATCAGTACTTTTAAAAATCAGGAACAACGTACTAAAAGAATTTTTGCTTTTGGGTTTCCCGACAGACGATAATATGTATTCATGTTTAAAACCAAATACGTATATAGGAATAACGGAAGAATCACCCAAAAAAGATGCAGCATGGAAAATCGTAAGTTATCTGCTTTCAGAAGAATACCAGGATAATCTTACAGGTAAAGATGCTGTCATTTTTCCGGTAAATAAAGAATCTTTTGAAAAAACAAGAAAAAGTATGTACAACGATCGTAATAGTGATATTATAGACAAAATGTTTGATTATTCAAAGAAAGAATGTTTTGATTTTATTTCTGATAAATATATTTTTCAAATAGTTTATGAAGAAACAAATAAGTTTTTTAATGACGATCAAAGTATAGATGAAACTGTAAAAATTATTGATAATAAAGTTAGACTATATCTTAATGAAGTAAAATAATTCAGTTTATTTAGCTATCAAATTAAGTTAATTTTTTGAAATATGGATATATGAGAAAATGCTTTAATTTATAACTGAACTTAGGATATCACGAGCTTCTTCCTGTTAATAACAGGATATAATAGCTGTTTTTTTATGGGTAATTATTAATGGTATTTATTATATTAGGAAATGGATGAGTTGAATATGGAAAAAAAGTCGAATAAAATTAAAATAGTGATTATAGCAGCAGTAATATTGGTATTGCTTAGTATTTCTGTGATACTGCTGCCGAATTTTTTTAGCGATGAAAAAATGCTGTATGGAAAATATGAATTTGTAAATGACGCAGGTGAAAAATCACTTATAGTAATTGACAAAGAAACCGTTTATCTGGAAAATATTAATTACGAAGAATGTGAAAACTTAGCTGTAATAATGTATGAGCTTGAAATGAACATAAATGATGATACGTTAAATCATGATCATGACCATGACCTTGATAATGAAATCGAAGAACGTGAAAAAATAAAAGAAGAATTTGGAATTGATTATAAATCAGCCTATGATATGAAAAAATTTAGTTATGACCTTGAAAGATCAATTGATCTGGATGGTGAAGAGCAGGACTCTTATTCTCTGTTAGTAAAAGAACCGGACGAACAGCTGTATGGCATATCTCTGTATTTTGATATAAAAGAAAAAAAATGTTTTGTTGGAAATACTATGGAAAATGCTTATTGCTATAAAGGAAAATAAGTTAAAAGCAGAGCTTTGAAAAAATATTTTAGGACTTAAAATTATGATTAAATGCAGAAATCTGGTAAAAAAATTTTGTTCAGGTGTAGACTTTTATGCAGTGAACAATATTGATCTTGATATAAAAAAAGGAGAATTTGTTGCTGTCACAGGAAAATCCGGCAGCGGAAAATCAACTCTTATGAATATGATCGGACTTATTGAACGTCCGACATCGGGTGATATTTTTATTGACAGTGAAAAAATTCAAAACATGACAGACAAGCAGCTTTCAGTTTTACGAAACAAAAAAATAGGATACATATTTCAGTCTTTTTATCTTGAAAATTTGTATCCTGTTTTTCATAATGTTGAAATGCCGCTTATTATAGCTGGAGTATCTTCTGCTCAGAGAAAGAAACGGGTTCTGGAATGTCTTAAGCTGGTTGGACTCGATGGGAAAATAAATGAACCGGCAGGACATCTTTCCGGAGGAGAAAAACAGCGTGTTTGTATAGCCAGAGCATTGACAAATGATCCTGAGATCATTCTTGCGGATGAACCATGCGGAAATCTTGATTCTGAAAATACAGAAAAAATAATGGATATACTTAAAGAATTAAATAAAAATGGGAAAACTATTGTTCTGATAACTCATAATATGAATGAAGCACGTATGGCCAACCGGATAGTCTATATTAAAGACGGTAAAATCGGAGAAAAATAATAATGAATATAAAATCTTGTTTAACAGTTGCGTTCAGGGAATTCATTCGCTCTGTCAGAATTTTTTTGCTGTATTTTATTATTCTTGTTTGTCTCGAATCTATAACTATTACAATTCTCAGAGCAGCTTCGGATACTCCGGATAAAATATCCGATATAGCAAAAGAACTGGGATATAACTATATTTCTGTAAAATGCTGTGAAATAGGCGATGCAGAGAGATTTTTTGAAAAGAACGATGCTGAACTTGAACATATCAGATCTGATATTAGTTTTTCATTTAAATCTCAGATATTTAATTATAATAGTAATTCCGGCTGCATTCTTTCAAATGACAGTGAAGGTGTAATTTGTGAAACTTCAAAATTAAAAGATAATTATAAGATTTATTTATCTGAAAATATGATTTCCGGTAATACTGATTTTAACTCTGACGATGATTATATCTGGATCAGTGATGAATTATCTCGTTTTTATAATATAAATGCCGGAGACGCTCTTGAATACAGTTTTCCTGATCCTGATCAGGATAGTTATGTATTTGAAGTGGCGGGAATTTATAAAGCTGACAAAGATATCTGCTGTCTTTTTATAACAGACTGTGCATATGAAAAAGTAAGAAACATGGTTGCCGAAAACACTCAGGAAAAATATGATGTTTTGTTGAAATGTTCTGACTTAAAAAAAATAGGTGAATACATAGATATTCTAAAAAAGTATGATATGAACTATTCTTATTCGGATGAAATGTACTCAGCTGTAAATATGATGTTTGCATCGTTTTATGCATCTGTTGTTATATTGTTTGCAGCACTGACAGGTATTATGATCTATCTTTCAGATCTTTATTTTAGTAAAAGACGAGACTTTTATGCGGTTAATTATATTATCGGAATGCCGAAAAAGGATATTGTAAGAATTATATTTATTCTTCTTGGAATGCTTCTGATTATTTCATTGATGGTTTCAGGATGTATTTGTATGCTGATTATGAATTACTTTGATAATTATCTTTTTGATCTGTTTGGTATTGATTTTGAACTTCGTGGATTTCCGATCAATCAGTTCATTATCAGCTTTGTTATCCTGGCTGTCAGTCTTTTTTTTGTTCTTTTTAGAATTAAGTCAGTCATATCCAAAACATTTTCGGACAGCAGCGGGAGGAATTTATGAAACCTTTGTATTGTATTTCAAATGCCCTCAAAAATATATTATATAAAAGAAAATATGCTTTTCGTTTAATGGCAGGAATAGTATTTATAAATGCAGTTTTACAAAGTTCTTTTCTTATTTTGAGAGTAATTCAAAATTATTATGATGATGTACTGTACAAAAACTTAACTGATAATGCAGTCAGTTATTCTTCGGTTGTTTCGGATAACGCAGAAATATCGGACAAAGATGCGGATATGTTTAAAAATTTGTCAATGATTGAAAACACGGTATCACCGGTTTGCCGGATTCTTCCCGACATAATGGGATATATATCTGATAAAGAACATAGATTTATCAAATTCAGCCGTACTGTTATGTCAGTTGATAATAAAAAATATGATGGAACAGATGAAAAAAGCAGGGAAAATAGCAGCTTAAATTCAATTTCTTCCGGTTTTGCTGTCGATTTGTATCTTAGTGAATATGATTCTATGGATATAAATACGCAAAAGCAGTTTGAACATAATAATCCGGATGAAAATCTTTTTTTGTATGGCGGTCCTGCAGAAAATTCAGGAGAAATATTAATAAGCAGCAGGATCTTTTCAATTTATAATATAGAAAATCCCGGAAGTGTTGTCGGAAAAAATGTGTCATTTTTTATTGATGATCATGAGTACATAAAAAACGCAAAGATTGCGGGCATTTTAAATGGTAATTATTTTAATATGCCAAGTACTTTTTATAAAAGTGATATAATAATATTTGATTCAATCAAAAATGTGAGAAACTATTGTGCAGGCGGCGAAAATGTGGATTTTTATCTGCCAATAAATAATTTGCTGAATAATACAGATGTATATAATGATGTTCAGCAGTTTAATACTGAAAATAACATATACTGCAGCGAAGAACTGCTTAAAGGACTTTCATATACAGAAAAATTGTCAGATGTAAGCGAAAAAATACTGTCTGTAATTTGTGCTTTTTTGTTATTTGCAATGATTTTAAGTGTTTTCAGTATAGTAAAAACAAATATAAATTCATCAAAAAAATATTACGGAATGCTTGCTGCAATAGGGATGAACAGAGGTTCATTGTTTGCAGAATTTATTTTTGAACAGATATTTATTATAATTGCTTCATTGCTCATTTCATTTCCGGTTTATGAAATATTTGTTTTGATTATAATCTTAACTTCCCAAAAAATTAACACTCAACAAGTTAGCCCTCACGTATCATAATGATCAAAGCCCGGAAAAGCTCGAAAAAAACTATGATTTCCGGGCTTTTTCTATTGCAAAA
>JAZQPR010000021.1:0-2397 GCA_045628605.1 Oscillospiraceae bacterium | reverse complement strand
ACAACACTTCAAAAGAAGAATATATAAACGATTATCAGCCTCATAATTTTATACTTAAAAGACGCATTCCTGAAGGATGGCGTATAGTTCACGAAGAGTCAGACTCTTATACAACCGTACTCTATAACGAAGAGATGGATGTTAAGATCAGGTTTATGCCATCTGATGACGGAGTCTTTAATACATACGGCTTTGATCATGATAAGCAGGAATACTACTGGAGTGATTTTAAACACAGCTGGGAAAAAATATATGAAAAACCTGATGAAGTCAGATATGATGTTCAGAAATATATTGATTATCTGGGTGCTTCCGATGATTATCTGGAATATTCTTCGAGAAAGATAGTAACTCTTCACAGACGTACAGAAGAAAACGGAGATGTCTACATCGATTATCTTGGAAAAGACTATGATGTAATAGCTGCTGTTTCTGAAGAAGATTTTAATAAAATGCAGAACGCAGGTAAGTATGCGCCAATTCTTGAAGCGGCAAGGTTCAGTCCGTACACAGCTGAAGAAAGCTATAACTTTGAATTTATATATTTCTGCGGAATGTTTCTGAATAAGAAGCATATAGGATTTTATGATCCTGATTCAGACGAATATTACCAGAAGTATATTGATAAATATAAGAAATAACAAAAAGCATCCGTAAAATAAGCTGAATAATTTAAATTTTTTACAGGGAGGAAAAGCATAACCGGATCATTTGCCGGAGGATTATCCGGTTATGCTGTATATTATGAAAAAATTTGGTAACTGTTCAGGACCTCATTCTTCGATAGCGTAAAATATATTGCCTTCGAAAACGTTCAGAATAGCCTGAAAAGCATTTTTACCATGTTTTTTAGCTGTGCCGATATACGACATAGCAGCAAGATAATCACGAATACCATCTTCAGAACGGAAGCATCCGGACACCTTGGTTTTTACCTTTATCATTCTTAAATCTCGTTCAGCCTGGTTATTATCAAAAGCCACCTTGAAATCATTGAAAAAAAGGCAGACTGCTCCCTTGTAATTATCCAGACGTTCAATAAGCGCACGGATTTTTCCTTTTTTCTTTCTTCCACGTTTTCCTGATTCATTATCAACTGGAAGAGGATTAAATTCATATGCAGATTTGATTAAATAATCATACTGCTCATTATACATTTCAAGATAATGCTCATTAGCACTTTCTTCACCGTTAATGATGGAAACGTCTTTGGTTTTCTTCATATTAACAAGCAATGTCTTGAAATGACTGGCCCACTCCTGTTCTGGATGATTTTCAATAATACCATTCAGTTCTCTGAGAAGATGAGCGCAGCAAACTGCGTGTTCTACATCATACTTCCAATATGATGCCCAGCAGTCATGCTGGATAATACCTTTAAATAAAGGCAGTACACCAACTTCATTCATTCCTTTGGCTCCACGTTTTTTACTGAATCCGAGAAGCGTGTACATTGAAGTTACTGAGCCATGTATCCAGCTGGTTCTTCCTGCTACTCGTGAACCGGTTTCATCAAAATTTACTACTGGTGAAGAAAGAATGCGTTCTTTTATTACTGCAAGAACAGGCTGAACTTTTTCACTGAATCTTGATACCATTGTTACGATGGTTGCTTTGGAAATAGGAAGATTGAGTATGCTTCCGGCAATTTCTTTTACTCTGTCTGTGCTGACTGCACCAACAGTATTAAGTGCTACAAGGAGAGCTGATATTTTATTACCGTATGATACTCTTCCGTTAATTGTTTCCGGAAAATCTCCTTTAAGTTTCTCATTATCCAAAGGACAAGTGATTGTAAGACTACGATATTCAATTAGAGTTTGCTTGATTTCTATGTCAACAACATATCTCTTTTCACCTGTGCAGGAGTTGCCCTGACAGTTAATCCAGTTAGGGCATCCTTTACATCTTGAGGGAATAACAGGTTTAATATCATCAGGTTCGCCGACTATTTCAAGATGATGTCCGTCATGACCTTGTTGGCCACCCTGCTTTTTATCTGTTTTTTCTCTAAGACTTTTATTTTTATTTGGCTTCTTCAAGCTATCACTTGAAGGAGGCTTAGAACTGTTGTTTGAATTCTTGTTTTTCTGTTCTGTAAGTTCTTCTATTTTCTTGGTTAGAGCTTCTACTTGTGCAGTTAGTTCAGATATCTGTTCGCTCTGTTTTTTGTTCTGCTCCATAAGGAAACGAACAAGCTCTTCAGTAATTTCAAACGGCATTCAAGCCACCTTCTTTCGTAGTATTCTATACTAATATTATACTACGAAAAAAGCTCGACTTCTATTAGTCGAATGTACAATATATTATCAACGTCTTGACTTGGAAAACTCAGTTTCTATGTTGAAAACCTTTAAATTTTTGTTCAGGATTTTTCAAAGTCCTGAACAGTTACAA
>JAZQPR010000020.1:0-13588 GCA_045628605.1 Oscillospiraceae bacterium | reverse complement strand
TCAATTAAGAAAGCGGACCGACCAGGTCTGATCAATCCGCTTGAGTACTATTTATCGAATTAATGGTGTTTAATACAGATGTAGCGCCGTATACGAGTTCCGTACGTACGGTGCAATGAGAGGGGCGAGGTTTAACCTCCCCCTACTCTATTAAGGAGGTTTGCTAAAACAAATAGTTTTTTATAGCAGGATATTTGTTTGTTTATACCAAAAATAGAAATTCAAGGAATCTGATAACTGTTAATATATAATTATTCCCACCCCCCTTGAATTTACATAAAATCAGTAGTATAATACAAATAAACAACAACAATTTGTTCCTTATTTACACAAATCCCAATAATACAGCAATTCACGGCCATATAAAATACACTTAAAGCGTGGCGCATTTCCAAAATTGATAAATGAAATCAGAAAAAAGCATGTTCTTCAGTGGCATATTTGTCATAAGTGTAATCTCAGATGCAGTCACTGCTATCAGGACGACTACAAAGCGGAGCTTTCCTTGAAGAACTTAAAAAGATATTTTTACAGTACAAGGATTTTTGCAGAAAATATAATTACAGAGGGCATATAAATTTTACCGGCGGAGAGCCGTTTTTATCGGAAAATTTTTTCCCGCTCCTTGATCTTTGCGAAGAACACAAAAATACGTTCGGGATCTTAACAAACGGAACCTTTTTAAATGAGGAAACAGTTTCAAGACTGAAACAGTACACAAAGCTCTCATTTGTACAGATAAGTCTTGACGGAACGGAAAGTGTTCATGACAGTGTCAGAGGTGAGGGGAATTACCGGAAAGCGATGAATGGCTTTAAACTGCTGAAAAAAGCAGGAATACAGTCGATGGCTGCATTTACTTGTCACAGTAATAATAAGGATGAGCTTAAAAATGTCATAAGAGAAGCACGAAAACACAGGATAGACAGGTTCTGGGCCGACAGAATGATACCTTTGGGAAGCAGTACAGAGGGAATACTGTCAACAGAGGATTTTCGTCAGATGATAAAGACGCTTACAAAGGAGCATTTCAGAAAGATCCCGTTTAACAGGACGGTTGTTCATCTGAACCGTGCACTTCAGTTTTCAGAGGGTGTAAACTGTTTTTACAGCTGCTCTGCCGGAATAACACTTCTGACTGTTCTGGCTGACGGAACACTGCTTCCGTGCAGAAGACTTCCTCTTTAGATAGGCAACTGTCTTGAACATGATATCACCGACTTGTATGAAAACAGTCCGGTAATAGAAGAACTTCTGGAGAACAGGATCCCCGATGAATGTAAATCATGCTCAAAGGCATTACTCTGCCGCGGCGGTGCGAAGTGTCTTTCATATGCTGTAAACGGGGACTATCATACGAGGGATATAAATTGTTACGTTAAGGATTAGGGAAGCTTTGATTTGAAAGGGAGAATTGTAATGACAAAATCAAAATTAATATCAGGAAAAGTGTTCAGGCTGTTCTGTATGTTCATTCCGGTGCTGCTTGTTTTAATAATGCCTGTGCAGCAAATATCTGCTGAAGACAAGGAGTATAGTGTCAAAGGTGCAGAATTTGAAGTGGATTTTGAGGAAAACGGTTCGGCTGTTATTTCTGAAAGCTGGGATGTATCGTATGTTCAGGGAGATTTTACACGGTTTTACAAGGATATAAATGATCCTCTTAACCAGCTTGAATATTATGAAGATATTGAAGTACTGAGCTGTTCAATTGACGGCAAAGAAGCACAGTGGCAGGATTCGACTGACAGAGTGGATAATCATTATACACTGATAAAAAATAGTTCTCCGGTTGCTCATGAAATGGACTGGTTTTTAGCTGTCAGCAACAGAACAGTAAACTATCAGGTCAAATACAGGATAAAGGATGCTGTCAGGTTAAATGAAAATAATGAGGCTGTATTTGCTTATCGTTTTATCGGAGAAAATTTTTCCCAACCGGTTCTGTATGTTTCTGTGAAAGTAAATACGCCTGAAAAGGATGCAGTTACAGGTACCTCTTTTACATCCGGTGAGGACTATTTTGAGGGGAATACTCTGCTGGTAAAAACAGAAAATAACAATGGTCTTTATAAATGCGAAATCAATATGAAACCTGAATACTTTAGTTCTTTGAAAAAAACTGATGAAGTTGTGATTCCAAAGAAGCTGATAAAAGCTGAGAAAGAAATGAACGGGGAAATTACTATATTTGACTGTGTTTTTTGTGGAGCATTGTTTTTAGGATTTATCGTGTTAGTAATATTATCCTTAATAAAAGGCGGCGGTTCTTCGTCAGACTCTTACGATTCCGACAGATCACGTAGTTTCGGTAGTTCCAGTAGTTCCGGTAGTTCATGCAGCGGATGCGGTGGCGGCGGTGCTGATTAAAAAATATTTTCATGTGAAATAAAAACGTTCCGGATACAGACATACGTATCCGGAACGTTTTTATTTATGATAATATAGAAAAGATATTGTAACAATATGTTAAATAATATTATGTTGAAACATTAGTTTTTATTCCACATCACGAACCTTCGTAAACACGTTATTCAACACACTGTTTAAACATGTGTTGAAATACTCGTGGATTTTTCTGTGGAAAAATAAAAAAATGGGGTTTAACAATATTGAATAAATATGAAGTATCAAACAAAGTTAATCTAATTTGTGAAAAGTGCACATGAAAATGCTGAAAAATTTCAACAATAGTTTCAACATCGTTGTTGAAACTATTGTTGATAAATAAAAGTATTGTTAATTAACAGTTCTGAACAGGATTCAATACCTTATAGCCGTCTTTTTTCTCAGCCTCTCTGCTCATTTTTGTCCAGCTGATAAATCCATAAAATGCGTTTATCAGATATACCGCCCACATTGTTGTCATTATCGGATCACCGTTTGCAGCCCACATCACAACTGTTACGGCATCAACTATGATCCAGAGTGTCCACTGTTCGCGGTATCTGAGAACCATAAGAGCATTTGCTGTAATAGAGATCACTGTACTTGCACTGTCCAGTCCTGCTGAATTTCCGCCGAGCTTTTTCAGAAGAAGCTTGTAGGCAAATATTCCTGCTGCTGTTAAAACCAGCATAACTACAAGGGCGAGCGGCTTCATTTTTTTGCCTTTGACTGTATTTTCACTGTCATTGTAGTTTTTCTTCCACAGATAAAGTCCTATAAACTGTGACGGAAGATAGTAAAGGGCATTCAGCATGACCTCACCGTAAAATTTTGAACTGAGTGATACAGCAACATATGCAATGATGTTTGCAAATCCCCAGTAGTACTGTGACTTTTTACCTGCGGCACAGAGAACTACACAGAAGATTCCGCATATTGCTGCTGTTGAACTCAGGAAAAGATATAACGGTGAAGATTCTTTGTCAATGATGGCAAAGTATATTGTAAACAGTGTAACTGATAATATTTCAAACCACTGAAACAATGTCAGTCCTAAAATATTTTTTTGTCTTTCTTTCATTTTTGCTTCCTCCTTTAAAATCAGTTAATGAGCTTTTCGATAAGAGAAACTGCTTTTTTATATCTTTCATCATAATTTCCGCTTAGTATTTCAAAGCTGTACCCGTGATCAGTGTACATTTTTTTGATCTTATCGCTGTATTTTTCACGTTCATTTGCTATGACCTCGCTTCGGTCACCGTCCTGTACAAATTTAACATCCGGCTCACAGAAAAGTATCAGATCATATTGGTTTACAGCCGCTATGCCTTCTGCCAGAGCTGCATTTTTTTCCTTTTCCTTTCCTTCAAGAAAATCAAGGAAAAATTTTGTGATAAGGCAGTCGGTATCTTCGATGAGCACTTTGTTTGCACCCTTTAAAAGCTGTATTTCCCTTTGTTTGTGAGTAAGAAGAATGTCCGTAAAATCATCCGGGAGCATCATGGTGTCAGTTCCTGATCTTTCGGAAATTTCTCTTCCTGCCTCTTCCATGTAAGCAGTATTAAAATGAAGAGCAAGGTTTTGGGAGAGTGTTGATTTTCCTGTGCTTTCTGTACCTATGACGAGAACTTTTTTCACGAAATACGGTCTTACGACTTCCGGCAGCCAGTCCCAGTGTGCGTAGAGGCTTTCTCTAATCTTTGTTGATGATATTTCATCACGCGGGAGAATTTCAAGTGCTGCATCCGGGTAGCATTTGTTCCAGAAACTGTTTTCGTCGTAGTCGCTTCCGCAAAAAACAGCATCGATAGGCATCCCTGCAAAATCTTTGACTTTCTGGGCATCACTCATCCACTGATCGATGTTGTTATATTCTGATTTTGATGAGCATTCATCCGGGAGTATCATTATTTTTATATCCGGCAGATGCTTTGTAATGGTATATATCCATCTGTATTTAATTCTGACATCTATTTCATTTCTTTTTTCAGAATGGCTAATTACTATTATCAGTCGTTCACACATATTTGCTGCATGTATGATACATCTGACATGTCCGAGATGGAGAGGATTGAAGCTTCCTCCGTACATTCCGCATTTGTATTTCATTATTATCATCCTTTCGGGAAATATTATTTTCTATATCTATATGATACTATCAAAATAATATTAAGTCAATAGTTTTTTAAAAAAAATTTTTGCATTATTGAACTTTATTATAATTTTGTGCAAAAATAACATAAAATCAACAACACTATCCTTGAACTTTGTGTTATATTGTGATATACTTAATACATTAGATTATTTTTATGAAAGAGGTACTATGATGGAAAAAACAAAAAATGAAAAAGGCAGCGGCTTTTCAAGCAGAATAGGCTTTGTATTAGCAGCTGCAGGTTCTGCTGTCGGACTCGGAAACATATGGAGATTTCCATATCTTGCAGCAAAATACGGCGGCGGAATGTTTCTTCTGGTCTATCTGATACTTGCAGTAACATTTGGCTTTACGCTTATGACTGCCGAGATATGTATAGGAAGAAAAACAGGAAAAAGTGCGCTGACAGCTTACAAGGACGTCAATTCTAAATTTTCTGTCCTTGGAATACTTGCTTCACTTGTTCCGATAATCATTTTCCCGTATTACTGTGTTATCGGCGGCTGGGTCGTAAAGTTTCTTTTTGTATACGGAAAAGGTGAGGGTGCCGCTGCGACGGCGGACGGATACTTCGGCGGATTTATTTCAAGTGCTTCAGGACCTGTGATATGTCTCTTAATATTCCTTGTTTTAACAGCACTTGTAGTTGTTTTCGGTGTTCAGAAGGGTATAGAAAATGTAAGCAAGGTTATGATGCCGCTGCTTATAGTTATGTCTCTGGGACTTGCAGTATACAGCCTTACACTTGAAGGCGCCATGGATGGTCTTGTTTACTATATTAAACCAAATTTCAAGGAATTCAGTCTGAAAACAGTTGTTGCCGCGATGGGACAGCTTTTCTATTCAATGTCTCTTGCCATGGGTATCATGATAACATACGGTTCGTACATGAGAAAAGAGGATAACATTGAAAAATCTGTTCGAAACATTGAGATCTTTGATACACTCGTTGCATTTCTTGCCGGAATGATGATCATACCTGCTGTATTTGCCTTTTCAAACGGAGATATGGAAAAGCTTCAGGCAGGACCGACACTTATGTTTATTACACTTCCTCAGGTATTTGATTCACTTCCGGGCGGAAACATTCTCGGACTTGTCTTCTTTATCCTTGTTCTTCTTGCTGCACTTACATCAGCTATTTCACTGATGGAAACAATCGTGGCTATAGTTATGGAAAAGCTTAAAATGAAAAGAATACCGGCATGTATTGTTGTTTTCGTAGTTTCACTGCTTATAGCACTTCCTTCTGCGCTTGGCTACGGTGTGCTCGGAGATGTAACTATATTCGGAATGCAGTTCCTTGACTTCTTTGACTTTATCAGCAACAATATCATGATGCCGGTAGTTGCACTTATTACAGCAATTCTCATAGGCTGGGTAGTAAAGCCTAAATATGTTGAAGAAGAAGTGGAATCGTCAGGAAAATTCAAATCTAAGCTTCTGTTTAACATAATGATCAAATATGTTGTTCCTGTTTGCATGGTCATCATTTTTGCTTCTATATTTATGGATATTTGATTTGTTTTAAATACTTATTAATTAAAAAAAATAATGTCCTTCAAAAAAGAGGACATTATTTTTTTTATATATAGTAAGAACGGGCAGAGTGAAATGTATGGACTTAAAACCCGGAAAAACAAAAGTGGGACATAAAATATGCCCCACTACTGTTTTTATGCATTGTGAACTACTCTGTCTTCAACTTCCTTGCGCTTTGCGTTGTTAAATCTACTGAGGTCGCCTACCAGATAGCCTGTGATTCTTCTTATACGCTGAAAAGGAACATCATCAAACTGATAGTTTAAGTTTACAAAATCACCATCAAGATCTATCTGCATCGATCTTATGACTCTGTTCGGATATTTGTCCGCAGCGTATTGAACATAAGCGTTTATCTCCTCCTGCGTAAGCGTTCCGTTAAGTACTTTAACATTTGTCATGATTTCCACTCACTCCTCATATGTTGTATTACGATTTAAATTATAGCACAATATAATGTGCTTTGCAATGGAATTTTATTCTTGTAAATGTATTCCAAATCTATGCTTGAATCCGATAAAAAGGGAATTTGAATCCCAAAACAGCTAAATGTTAAGAAAAAAACTTTTTATAAATATTTATTTCACATACATATTATTACAAATAAAGTATTAATATGTAAGCATTAAAAATACAATATTTGAAAAAAGGAGCTTTGCCTGTAAAGATAGTGTTAATACAGAGAGCAACTGTAAATTCAGTAAAAATATGTCTGCAGACATAAAAAAACAAGGTGTAAGCAAAACAAAAAACTGTATGCTTACACCTTGTTTTTTCGATAATCCCTTTTAATTAATCTTATTGTTAATTATCAGATTTCGAATGAACCGATATCTGTTTCGTTGATAACGTAATAAGTTCTGCTTTCTTCAGGCTTTACATAGATTCTGACAGCAGAAACTTCGCCCTTATGATCTGCTTTCCAGCATTCAATAGCCTTGTCTGAAAGACTGCAAACCTTGATCTGCTTTCCGCTGAATTCAATAAAGCATTCTTTTACGCATGTTTTTTCAGCCTTAGGAGCAGCAGGAGCTTTCGGAGCAGCTGTCTTTGGAGCAGCAGGAGCTTTAACTTCAGCAGCAGTTTCTTTAACAGCGTCCTTAACAGCTTCCTTGGTTTCTTTTACTGTTTCTTTAGCTGCCTTAGCAGTAGCTTTTGCTGTTTCTTTAGCAGTTTCTTTGGCTGCATCTTTAGCTGCGGCTTTTTTTGTATCGGTTTTTTTTGTATCCTTACTCATAATCATACCCCTTTTTACAATGATTTATAATATGTGATTATATAATGTGATTATAACACTAATTATTCAATTTGTCAATTTATTTTAATGTTATTTTGAAAAAAAAGAATTATTATATATAATTTTATTCTGAAAAAGCAAGAAAGATTTATGAAATTCGATAGTTGGCGAAATTTTACGGCAATGATATGTCAAACGTCAAAATTGGTCTATAATGATATCAATATAGTACAATAAATAATCAAAGATAAACAAGTATATTTCTTTTTGATATGATAAAATAAAAATATAAAATATCAGGCTTAGGTCACTATACAAAAATAAGCAGCCTGTTTATCAGAATTTTATACAAAAAATAAAACAAGAAAACGATTACTTACAAAATTCGTTGAAATGATCGGAGGAAAGATTATGAAATTATCAGCCAAAAAGGCATCAAAAGCAATTTTGAGTACATTGACTGCTGTATCAATGCTTTCATGCCTTTCTTTATCATGGATGCCGTTTAATTCAAACTCTGAAACGGCATATTCATCAGTCTTTGCTGCCGGAAAATCAGTTTCAAACTGCGATTATCAGTTTGATGTTGATGCGGTTATAGGCGGTGTTGAAGACAAGGATAAAGGACTGGAAAAAGATCAGTATGTTCTTGATCTGAGTTCAGTTCCTGCAGGAAGTGTTATCGAAGAGGTCATTGTTGAAGTTGATACCGGATCTGACAGCGAGACAGCGATGATCGCTATTGGCTGCAATGTTAAAGGCTATAATGAATACGACTGGTATTCTGATTCCGGACAGAGTACAGGAAAAGAACTTGTTTTCTCATATACATTTGACAAGGAAATAGGTTCACTTTACGGAAAAGATTTTAATGAACTCTATATCCAGCACTGGTGGGGCGGAGATAACGGAGACAATCTTGTTACCGTCAAACGAATAGGTGTAAACGTAAGCGGTGGTACAGGAAGTGCTCTTAAAGGTGACTTCAATCAGGACAAGAAAATAACCGTAAGTGATCTTGTGGTATTTTCAGAATACATGACAGGCAGCATTTCAGGTGATTATTACGACGCTGTTGCTGACTACAATTCTGACGGACTTGTAAACATTGTTGATTTCATTGAGATGAAATACAAGTTCGTAAAAATGCTTGATTCAGGCATTTCTGATGACGGACAGACCGCAATTGATTTTGTACAGAATATAACAATAGGCTGGAACCTTGGAAATACGCTGGATTCCACAGCAAGCTGGATAAGCAATGCTTCACCGGCACAGTTTGAAACTGCATGGGGAAATCCTGTAACAACCAAGGAAATGATCGATACAATAAAGAAACAGGGCTTTAACACAGTCAGAGTTCCTGTAAGCTGGGGCGAAAAAATGGGACCTGCTCCGAATTATACAGTAAGTGAAGAATGGATGAACAGAGTAAATGAAGTTGTTGATTATGTTATAGACAACGATATGTACTGTATACTGAACGTTCATCATGATAACGACTGGCTTGTTCCTACAAATGCAAAATACAGCGCAGCATCAGATCAACTGACACATCTCTGGGCTCAGATCTGTGAAAGATTCAAGAACTATGATGAAAAGCTTATTTTTGAAACGATGAATGAACCAAGACTTGTAGGTTCACCGCTTGAATGGAACGGCGGAGACAGCGAGTCAAGACAGTGCATAAACAAATTAAACCAGGATGCTGTTGACGCCATAAGAAAAACAGGCGGAAACAACGCCAAGAGATATATCATGTGTCCGACATATGCAGCTGCTGCAACAAACGATACATTAAACGATTATGTAGTTCCGGATGATCCGAGAGTAATTGTTTCTATCCATTCATACTCACCTTATTTCTTCGCGCTTGCAGATGAATCTGTTCAGGGACAGACAACAAAATGGGGTTCTGATTCTGATGAAAGAGAAATGGAAAATACCTTCAAAACTCTTTACAACAGATTTATAGCAAACGGCAATGCAGTTATCATCGGCGAATTCGGTGCGCTTAACAAAAACAATGATGAATCAAGAGTAAAATGGGCAGAAAGCTATATAAGAAACGCTAAAAAATACAAGATCCGCTGCGTATGGTGGGATAACAACCTCTTCCAGGGCGAAGGTGAAAAATTCGGACTTTTTGACAGACAGAGAATGACGATAGTATATCCGGATATTGTTGAAGCGATGCTCAAAGGTTTACAGTAAACACAGGTTAAATTATATAAAAATATACAAAATAACATGGCAGACAGATAAAATTCAGTGATAAATTATGAACAGATGTTCCGAAACAAATAATTTTTTGTATCGGAACATCTGTTTTTTATTAAGTAATGATATTTATTGCCGCTTAATTAAAAATAAAATGGTGTAAAACTTTATAATAATCAGAAAATGATGAAAATAATTAGCAAATCATATGTATATTAATAAATTTACGAAAATTGCAAGAAATCAGGCTTAAACTCCAAATAATCAAGTTTGCGGTTCACATGAACTCATGATATAATAAAACCATCACATAAAGAGTTTATGTGATTCAAAAATAAGATATGCAGAACTTAAAAAAACGTTTTGTGACATCAAAAAATGTTTTATGGAACTTTGAAAAAGTTTTTTTGACTGCTATTCTTATTCTTTAATATGATTTATTTATTTTGAAAGGAAGTATGATAGAGAGATAAATATGATTGGAAGGATACAAAAACCAAAGGAAATTACAAAACAACAAACTAAGAAAAAGATAGATACAAACAGAGCAAAGAAAAGAAACACAAAAAAGAACAAAAGAAAGAGACACAATTTAAAAGAGAAAGCAAAGAGAACAAAAGAAAGAGACACAATTTAAAAGAGAAAGCAAAGAGAACAAAAGAAAGAGACACAATAAAAAAAGAGAAAGCAAAGAGAACAAAAGAAAAAGAGACACAATAAAAAGAAAAATAGAAAGTTTAGAACAAAAGAAGAAATAAGTCAAATAATTAAGCAATGCTTAAAGAAAAACTGTATTTGTGATTGATAGATTCTTCACAAATACAGTTTTTTGTTATAAGGAGGAAACCGTTATGAAAAACATTAAGAAATTATCAGCATTCATGTCAGCAGTTATGCTTTGCAGTGCAGCAGCAAACAGCGGAGCTGCAGTATTTGCAGAAGATACAGACAGCACTGTTGCTGCTGTAAATAAATCAGTTTCTTATATAAATTTATATGAAGATAAGGATGCAATGATTGATTTTTGTGAAAATACTAAAATTGCATGCAGTGATGGAAAAGTAATATTTGGATGCATCAGTTCAGATGAAAAACCTGAATATGAATATTTTTACAATAAAAACGGAAAAGTCTTAGTTGATTGTAACTGGACATACACAGATTTAAATCTTCAGATGAGTTATAAAAATGCCGATGGAAAAACATATTATATTTTTTCCTGTGATGATATAAATGACGGAATATTTATTCTGAACAATAAAGCAAATGAAGCAGTAACTGCATATAAAATAACAGAAAACGGAAATAAAGCTGAAGAAATTTCGATTAACGCAGCTGAAAGAATAATATGCGATATTCCGGATTGTATGCCGGTTGGATTTGATGAATTTGTAGATTTCTGCAAAAATAAGAAAATAGCTGTCGGAAACGGAATGGTTATTTTTGGATTCGAAGCAGCTTCTGACAAAGTAAATATTGATAGTTTTACTGTAGAAACAAATGGTACAGAGAAACCTGTAGTTAAAGAAACCGGATTCATGTTCACTGATGATAATAAATATATTCTTCTGAACTGCAAATATTTGAATGATGGAATAGTTGTAATAAAGAACAAGGATACAGAAGAAAAATACTATTATGAAATATCGGAAAACGGAAATAAAGCTGAAGAAATTTCAATTTACGCTGCTGAAAGAATACTTAAAAATATTCCGGACTGCGTACCGATTGGACCGGAGGAATATGTAGATTTCTGTGTAAATAAGAAAGCCGCAGCAGGAGACGGACTGGTTGTTTTGGGATTTATCACAGAATCTGAAAAGATAACCAATGATAGTTTTATCATATCCAAAAATGGAGAAGAGAAATCTGCAATTGAAAAAATGGGCTTTTCATATTATGATGATACAGCCAATGCAGGAAAACAGTATTGTATTTTGAAATGTAAATATTTGAATGATGGTATAGTTGTAATAAAGAGCAGCGATACAGAAGAAGAATATTCATTTGAAATATCTGATAACGGAAAAACCATTAAAGAAATAACAGCTTCTGAAGACTATGAACCGGGAGATATAGACGGAAGCGGAGTAACAGAACTGACAGACCTCTCATATCTTTCAGTATTCCTTTTAGGAGATTGTGAATTTACACCAGCCCAGATGCTTGCAGCAGATGTAACCGGAGACGGGGAAGTTGATATTCGTGATCTTGCAACACTTAAACAGTTTATCTGCAAGGATCCTGATGTTGTTCTGAAAAAATATACAAAGTAATTTAGCAGACAGATAAAATTCAGTGATAAATTATGATCAGATGTTCCGAAACAAGTAATTTTTTGTATCGGAACATCTGTTTTTTTATTAAAAAATGGTGTTTAGTGCTGTTTGATTAAAGATTATATGGTGTAAAACTTTAAAATAATTAGAAAATTATAAAAATAGTTAGCAAATCATATGTATATTAATAAAATCGCAAAAATTTTGAAAAATTCGACTTAATTGCCATATAATCAAATTTGCGGTTCAAGTGAACTCGTGATATAATAAAACCATCACATAAAGAGTTTATGTGATTCAAAAATAAGATACGCAGAACTCAAAACAACGTTTTCTGACATTGAAAAATGTTTTATGGAACCTTGAAAAAGTTTTTTTGACTGCTACTCTTGTGATTAAATATGATTTATTTATTTTGAAAGGAAGTATGATAGGGAGATAAATATGACCGTAATGAAAAAAACCAAAGAGAATAACAAAACAACATAACTAAGAAAAAGAAAGCAAAATGAACAAGGAAAAAAGACACAGCTAAAAAGAGAAAACAAAAAAAGAGCAAAAGAAAGAAACAACTAAAAAAGAGAAAACAAAAGGGACAAAAGAAAGAGACACAACTAAAAAGAGAAAAACCAAAAAATAGAAAGTTTAGAACAAAAGAGAAGAAACAATTTAAATTGTTAATAAGTTAGTGAGAAACTGCACTTGTGATTGATAGACTCTTCACAAGTGCAGTTTTGTTTTTGGAGTTTTTTTATGAATTATTGAACTGAGAAACCTGCTATTATGAAATTGATAGAATAATAAAGAAAATGTAAGAAATCAGGAGATATTAAAAAAAACAATGAAAAGAATGTGATATTTTATTCTAATTAACTCTAAACCACACTTGCGGTTCTGGTGAACTCGAGATATAATCTATGTATCCTCAATAAAGTTCAAATGACTTGATTTGCTAAAATGAGATGTTCATTATTAGGATAATATATTATACAAACTAAATATTCGTTTTTATTAAAAGGAGGACAAAAAAATGAAAAAGAACAGAAAAACAGCGGTATTTATGTCAGCATTAATGTTATGCAGTATGTGCGGTGCAGCACTTCAGGAAGGTTTACCGGTATTTGCTGAAGAAACCGGCAGCAAGGAAACAATGGCAAGTGATCAGCAGACAACACTTAAATCGACAGCAAAGGAAACAAATACGATTGACCGTAATGACCCGGAGTTTATAAAAGATTTGTGTCTTAATAAAAAAACAATATGTGAAAACGGAAAAATTGCGATCAGTATTCATGTGACAGATTCTTTTAGAAGCTTTTCTACTTATCACGGATCTTACAAAATCAGTTGTGAAGGTGTAGAAAACGTAAATGGTGATTATTTCTATACTGTTTTTATTGATAATCCTGAGCTTGTGGATGATGAAATAACAATAAAAAATAATCTTACAAAAGAAGCATTTACATATGCGGTAACAGAAAACGGAACAAAAATAAGTGAAGTGTCACATACAGAAGCTACAAGAAATATAGAAGATCTTGAGGCGATTTTTGCCAGTAAGGAATCCAAAGAAGAGTTTTGTTTAAATTCCGGAACATATATAAAAGACGGACTTTTTGTGGTTGGTGTTGTCGAGCAAATTGTCTGCGGAAGAGTCAGTCACATTAAATGCGGATGATATTTCAGCGTAGAATTTGACGAGCTAACTATTTGAGGAAAGCTGAGCAAAATAAATGCGGTATACAAAAAGTAAAACAGAGACCATCC
>JAZQPR010000019.1:0-13066 GCA_045628605.1 Oscillospiraceae bacterium | reverse complement strand
GCGTCAATGATTTTCAGTATCAGTTCATTGACGTCCTCTATCGGCTTATCCTCGTAGATGTACTCATTCCGTGCCGTCATAAGGCACCCGATAACAACCTGTGCTCAAAGTCGTCCAAGTAAAAGTATTTCCGTTTAGTTTTCATAGCTATCGCCTCCTTGTGCCTTTATTGTAGACGAAAGAGGGCTATAAATCGAATGTGTGGATAGAAAAAGCAAAAAGAGATACCGAGAAAAGCATTTCTGCTAATCTCGGTATCTCTTTGCCTCGCCAATGCCCGTGCTCTTGAACTACTGTCCTTAAGAACACAGCGCATCACACACTCTTTTTTTTAATGTGAGATATCCTTTTGCTGTTATGTCTGCTTACTTAAAAATCCCGTATTCAGGGTTTTTGACATCGAAAACGATTATGTATGTGATAATAAAAATGATCAGGCACACTAAAAGTATCAGTACTGCTGTAAAGATCCACGAAGGAACCTTTTTCTCAAGTTCTGCACGATAATGATCAAGAGCATTGTGCGCCTGAACAATTCGCTCATCCTTTTCAGTGAGAAGCTTTTTAAGATGTTCATTTTCCTGTTTTTTCATTTTGCATTCAGTTGTGATATCCTGAAGCTGTTTTGTAAATTCAGCTTTTTCATCAGACGAAATCTGATTATCAATTCCGAAAACATCATCAATTGAAACATCAAGAACTGCACATATATATCCTGTCGTATATATTGTTGTCGCTTTTGAACGTTCGGAAAAAAAGTTGTTGACTGTATTTACAGAAAAATCTTCAATACCAAATTTTTCTGATATCCTGTTGCAGATTTCCTGATTTGTAATTCCCTGACGATTTCTCGCCTCTTTGCACAAATCCTTTATCACTGTATGAAAATTTACCGTACTTCCCTCTTCCAAAATAACTTTTTCCGGCATGGTGTTCAATCCTTTCGTATGATATTGCAATTTTCTCAAACCTTAATATATTCTCTCTGATGCCCGGTCAGAAATATATATTTTTCCAAAGTAAGAAAAAAATCAAAAATAATATTTATCATAAAGCCTGTAAAGGCATCTTATGAACGCTTTTAAAAGTTATTTTATGACAATTATAGCACATGAAACTATGCCTGTCAATTTGTATATTCTTCATATTTTACATTAATATTTTCCTGTATTTTTGCAGTTTGTACATTTTTGATTTCATATCGGAAGATATGGTATTGATATAGGAAACCCGAAAATCGTATAGTGTGATTACAGAAGAAGACAAAGTGCCTTCAAAAAAATCGTCAAGGGGGGTGATTCCATTGAACTAATTTCAATTTTTTTAGTACAAAACATATCTTGATTTTTATTTTTAAAAGGAGAAATTAATATGAACAAATTTTATAAAACTGTTTTTATCAGCAGCATGGCAGGCGTTCTTGCCACAAGTCTTATTATATTAACTGTACTAAAATGCGCCAAAAGAAAAAAACACAAATGCTCTGACAACTGCTTTGATTACTGCTGCGACCCGGGTGACACCTCAGACTGTATACAAAACGAGGAAAAAAAGGAGTATAACATGTGATGCTGAAAACAAAAATAATAAATACAGTCGCATTTGCGGCTATGATTTCTGTAAATCTTCTCGCAAACATTATTCCTATAGGTGGGAATACAACAGCAGAAGTATCAGAAAAGTATTCAAATCTTTTTACACCGGCACCCTTAACTTTCGCTATATGGGGCGTAATATACATCATGCTTGCAGCGTTTATCATCTATCAGATGAATCTGTCGAAAAGAAGTGATTACGCTGAAGAAATCGGAGAAAAAACAAGAAACTGGTTTGTCATATCATGTATACTGAACATTGCATGGATCCTGACCTGGCATTTTAATCTGACAGGCTTGTCTGTTATCATGATCGTCGGTATGCTTTTTTCTCTTATCATGATAATGAAAAAAATCAACAATTCGCAATACAGTCTCGCAGGCAGAGTATTTGTAAAAGCAGGCTTTGAGATATATCTAGGATGGATCCTCGCAGCATCGATCGCAAATATATGTGTATTTGCCGTAAGGGCAGGATTTAACGGCACAGGATCATTTGCTTCTGTTTGTACAGCACTTCTTCTGATCGCAGGAGCTTTACTCGGATCGTATATTTCAGTTCATTACAAAAGCCTGCTTTCATTTGCAGCAATATCATGGGCGTATATAGGAATAATCATACGTCATCTCTCTGCATCAGGCTTTAAAGGTTCATATCCGGTTGTATACATCACAGCAATTTGTTCCATAGTTTTCATGATCATCACCTGTATCTACGCTTCTATAAAGCAGAAAGAGAACAGCAGAAATTTTGTTGTCATGAATTAAGGAAACACTGATAATATAAAATATCATGCTGCAAATGATAATGAATATTATGAAACAAAAGCTTTTTAAATCATTTATTCATGCACTGCTTTGTTAATTAATCAGTGCTTTCAAAAATACAATGCATTCTTTCACTTAATATATTGCACAATATTTCAGTCGCTTGTTATAAACTTTTTTAGAAAATATACAATTAATTATTGATAATTTAAGGATTTTGGGGTATAACAACACAGAGCTTTGAATAAAAATAAATATCAACGTTTCGCTTAGAAAAATATGCATTTGAAAATATTTATATTTATTGATTCAGGGGGTAACGTAATGACAAAACGACTTTTAAGCATTCTGCCAGCAATGGCTATGGTGATTGGTGCAATGCCGACAGCCTCATTTGCCGAAGGCAGCGTTTCAGGCAGGAAACAACAACTACAAGTATCATGGTCACTATGACCTAGGCTCCTTCTATATTGAGTCAAACGGGACAAGATTTTTTACTGACCTAGGAAATGAAAAAATAATGGTTTATTGTTAAGGAATATATGCAGAGAGCGTATAACGGCATACGAAAGATACAGCTGTCAGGTATATGCGCAAAAAAATAACGGATCACTTCAAAAGAGTGATCCGTTTAATTTTTGAATTAGTGACTAAACTAATTAATTATGCACCGTATTTTGTAGTTGATACAGGAACACCAACACCCATTGTAGATGTTACAACGCATGACTTGATGTATGTACCCTTTGCAGTAGCCGGCTTAGCTTTTACGATAGCTTCCATAAGAGTAGCAAGGTTCTGACCAAGCTTTTCTGAACCGAATGAAGCTTTACCGATCGGGCAGTGGATGATGTTAGTTTTGTCAAGACGGTATTCGATCTTACCAGCCTTAGCTTCTGTAACAGCCTTAGCTACATCAGGAGTAACTGTACCTGCCTTCGGGTTTGGCATAAGTCCTCTAGGACCTAAAACTTTACCGAGACGTCCAACGAGACCCATCATGTCAGGTGAAGCGATTACTACGTCAAAATCCATCCAGTTTTCTTTTGTGATCTTGTCAACGAGATCCTGACCGCCTACGTAGTCAGCACCTGCTGCCTTAGCAGCTTCGTACTTGTCTTCTTTGCAGAAAACGAGAGTTCTTACAGTTTTACCTGTTCCGTTTGGAAGAACAACAGCGCCTCTAACCTGCTGGTCAGCATGTCTTGAGTCAACGCCGAGACGAACGTGAACTTCTACTGTTTCATCAAATTTTGCCTTTGCATTTTTGCAAACTAAATCCAGAGCTTCTGTGCTGTCATAAAATTTATCAGCTTCAACAGTTTTCTTACTGTCTACATATTTCTTGCCGTGTTTCATTATTTATCCTCCTATAAAGTGGTAATACCGAAACGCTTGGACGCGTTTTCAGTTAGCGGAAAGTTTCCTCCCACCATTAGATAAAATACATTCAGAAATTTTTGAATGTACTCGTATGTTGATTAGTCTTCTACTGTAACGCCCATTGAACGAGCTGTACCTGCGATCATGCTCATAGCAGCTTCGAGGCTTGCAGCATTGAGGTCAGGCATTTTCTGTTCAGCGATCTTCTGAACCTGTTCTTTTGTGAGCTTAGCAACCTTTGTCTTGTTCGGAACGCCGGATGCCTTGTCGATTCCGGCAGCTTTTTTGATAAGAACTGCAGCCGGAGGAGTCTTTGTAATGAATGTAAATGTACGGTCAGCATATACAGTAATAACTACCGGGATGATAAGACCGATATCATTTTTTGTTCTTTCATTGAACTCTTTTGTAAAAGCCATAATGTTTACACCATGCTGACCAAGAGCAGGACCAACCGGTGGAGCAGGTGTTGCTTTACCTGCAGCGATCTGTAATTTTATATAGCCAACGACTTTCTGTGCCATGGTTTATTGCACCTCCATAATGTGGTAAACGACGAGATAATGACTTGATTTTATCTCTCCCACTGACTGATTTCCTTCAGTCATTAAAAAAATGTTTATTCTTGATTATTACGATTAGATATCGTCCAGCTTTACAACCTGTGAAAGGCTTAATGTAGCCGGAGTCTCACGGCCAAACATTGAAACAAGAACATCAACAGTACCGTTCTCAACATCGACCTTCTGAACTACACCGACAAATCCGTCCATTGCTGTACCGGAAACTCTGACATTGTCTCCTTCGGCGATATTGATCTCAACAGAACTTGAACTGAGATTTACACCGAGTGCTTCAACTTCCTTTTCAGAAAGAGGAGTAGGATCAGATGCCGGTCCGACAAATCCTGTAACACCTCTGGTGTTTTTTACAATGTGCCAGGAATCATCTGTGCAGACCATTTTCAGCAGAACATAGCCCGGAAAAGTTTTTCTTTCGACTTCTCTTGTTTTGCCGTCAGTAATTTCAGTTACCTTTTCTGTAGGTACTTTAACTTCAAGGATCAAGTCGTGAAGCTTTCTGTTTTCCACAACTTTTTCAATATTCTGCGCTACCTTATTCTCATAGCCTGAATAAGTGTGAATTACATACCATTTTGCCGCTTCTGACATTAGATTACCTCCTTGCATGTCAGGCTGAACTGCTTATTTTGAAACAAGATTCAGGATAAGATTTAAAAGTGCACTGAGACCTAAATCACAAAGTGTTACGAAAACACCGAAGATCACCAGAGTAGCCATAACAACAGCAGTGTTGTTGAGGGTCTGCTCTTTTGTAGGCCATACAACTTTTTTAAACTCACTCTTGAGATCTTTAAAATACTTAGCAACCTTGTTAGGCTGTTTTTTCTGAGATTTGTTTTTTCCGGAATCCTTTTCTTTGGATTTGGATTTTTTCTCAGTATCTTTTGCCGGAGATTTTTCTTTTTCCTTTTTTGAAGCCTTTTCAGTCTTCAATTCGTCTTTTGCCATAAATCTGACCTCCGGTTATTACTTTGTTTCCCTGTGCAGAGTGTGTTTTCTGCAGAATTTGCAATGTTTCATCATTTCAATTCTGTCAGGGTCATTTTTCTTATTTTTCTTTGTACTGTAGTTGCGCTGCTTGCATTCTGTACAAGCTAATGTTACCTTAACTCTCACGTGTCGGCACCTCCTGAATGAAATTATACTTCTTCTTAAACATGAATCATTAAAAAATGATCCTGTCGGCCTCCCTCCACAAAGTGAGTGTCTGTATTTTTTCTGTATTCTTAAAAAGAGCAAAAAAATAGACCTCACAAAGAGGTACTTTAATTTTAACATATCATATAAAAAAAGTCAAGGGATTTTGTGCATTCCTTTTTTTGAGAATTTTTAGCAAAGGTACTTGAAATTTATTCCATATGATGCTATAATCTTCTATGGAGATATTTGGTATAAATGAAAAAGAAAGGATTTAACTTATGCAGATAACGGAAAGTTTTGTAAAAGAAGAGGAAGAAGGTACATATCTCATATATGAATTTGAAAATGACTTTTGTTTTGATGAGGCAGGCTTCAGAGCTATGAAAAGCGCTGACGGAACAGTATTTTTAAAAAATGCGTCCGGTATTTTTAACGGCAGGAGAAGACTTATATACAATACTGACGGCTGTGTGAACGCAAAAGAGTATCTTAAGAGCGATGATGCCGACAGGATCAGGAGGTTTTATATTCATTTTCTCGAAAATGCTGAAAGGCTGTCTGAAAATGTGTTTATGTCTTTTGGAAATATTCTGACAGATCCGGAGAGAATATATATATGCAGAAATACCGGAGAAGTCAGATTTGTATATATTCCTTCAGAGACAGAAAAAAAGGAAAATGAGTCAGAGCTGTGCAGACTTTTGCTAAAGGATCTTTTCAGGGAAACTGCTATGCTGCTGCCGGAAACAGTCAGGAAAAAAGCGGACAGTCAGCTGTTCAGTATTTCCGATATAAAAAGTGCATTTCAGAATGAAAATGAACAACGATGTCCGGTTGTTCCGGAAGAACAGCTCATTAAAGATAAAAACCCCGGCTTATTCAGCAAAAGAAGAAAAATTGCAAGAGATTATCATGCGGAGTCTTGCTCCGGACAGCAGGAAAGTCAGAAAAAAGATCCGGAGTATGTTTTGTATTTAAACGGATTTAACGGATGTGAGCAGCTTTCATTCGGGATATCTGACAGTGCGGTGATAGGACGAAAGGAATCGCGCGCTGATCATATAATATCCAACAGCGTGGTAAGCAGTGCACACTGCAGAATATATAAGACTCCGGAAAATGAATTTTATGTTGCGGATCTTGACAGCACCAACGGCACAGCTGTAAATTCATCCGGAAAATTAAAACCGCATACGGGATATAAGCTTAATGACGGCGATATGCTGCATATTTCCCGTATTTCACTGGAAGTATCGATCATAAAAAAAGGAGGGATCTGAAGATGAAAATATTTGCTGCCGACCATGATGAAAAATTTTTGCTGAAGCTTGAAAAACAGCTGCTTTTTTCTTTTGAAAATATCAGTACGGTTATGTGTTCAGACAACAGAATTTTTGAGTCAGAGCTTTCTGATAATTCGGATGCTGATATTTTTCTGGTCTCTGAGAGCTTTTTTACAGATAAAATAAAGGAAATGACTTCTGAAAGTGTATTTGTTCTCGGAAATGAAGAAAGCAGTTCTTTTGACTGTGCTCCTGCGATGTATATATACAAATATGACATATGCAGTTTACTCGAACGAATTCTTAATGACCGTACAGGTGATGAAAAGAAAAACTGTCTTTCTGTTTTCTGTTCTCCGGCAGGCGGGACCGGAACGACAACTGCGGCGTATCTGACAGCAGAGGCTCTGCATCGTCTCGGCAGGAATGTATTGTTTGTTTCGCTTGATCCAATTCAGTATTTTAAGATCCCGTCAGAGTCTGACATTGTTTTTTCCGAGGATGAAGCGATGGCTTTCGGTTCGGAGGATGAAGGTTTTTATGATTCGCTGATAGAAAAAATAATAAATAACAGATGGTTCTGTCTGCCTTCATTCGAAAAATCATATATCTCATTCGGAACAGATACAGAAAAGCTGTGCCGCTTTATAAAATATGCGGAAGAAAGCAGACGTTTTGAGTATATCATAGCTGATGTTTCTGCTGATATTTCATCGGATACGCTGAAGCTGATGTCTGATGCAGGGAAAAATGTGGTTTGTATACGTGATGACAGTACATCAAGGAAAAAGCTGAAGTATTTCACTGATTTTGTTGACTGCAGCAACAGAAAAAAGTTCATGTTTCTGTGTATAGGGAAAATGAATACGAAATTTTCGGCTCCTGTCGAAAATGTATTTGACGTACCGGTTCTGGAATCTGAAAAAATGAAAACTGAAAATCCGTACAGAAGACTTTCTTTGCTGATCTGAAAGGAGCAGAATAACATGAATGATGAAAAGGCAACAGTGATACTGTTTTTTAAGTCACAAAACAGAAAAATTGATATAGAGATCCCGCTGGATATCACTTTTGATGAACTTGCAAAGGGACTGGGGCAAGCATTTAAGATCACGCCCCCTGATCATATAAGTGCGGAAAATCCGATAGTTCTTCTGAAAGGCAGCAGAAATCTCCGGCGGTTCAATATCAGAAACGGAAGCATACTTATAGTATGACAGTACAGAATTTTGAGAAAGAAGGAAATTACTACGGAAAAGTATAAGATAATTATTACAAAAAACGGATCCAGAAAAGAGATCGGACTTTCGGATGACGAGCTTACGGTCGGAACATACAAAAGTGACAGTGTGAGATATCCGAAAAAGCTTTTTGATGAAGATTTTGAACTGAGAGTATGGTATTCGGAGAAAAAATGGATAATAAGCTGTAAAACCGGCAATATATATCTTCAGGAAGGAATTGTAAAACAAAAGAGCATTGTTCTTTCGGAGACTGTGACAGTTGAGGTCAGATTTGAGAAAAACGGAGAGATGCTGTTTGAGCTCGGATTTATGCCTGACTATGATGCCGAATACAGAGAAATGACCCACTTGTTCAGTATTCCGGAAGACAGCAGTATCCTTATAGGTTACGGTGAAAACTGTGATATAAAAATAAAGGGATTTCTGAACGACAGAGGTACCGTATCTTTGCACGGAGACACTTCCGGAAAGCTTACTGTAAAAGATAATAAAACGAAGTTCGGAGTGTATGTGAACGGAAATATTATTAAAAACAGCTTTACAGTCAGTGATTTTGATTTCTTTTCGGCATTTGGTTCTGACTTTTATTATAAAGAAGGAAAAGTGTGGTGTTTCGGGGAAGACAAGGTATTTTCCGAAAAACTGAATGCTCAGAGGATCTTGGAAACTGAAAGTGTATTAAAATACCCTAAGCTTAACCGGACAACAAGACTCAGACCGGTAAAATCCTTTGACAAAATAGAGCTTCTTGATCCTCCTGAAAAGATCCAGCGTCAGAAGAGAAATCCTGTCGCTGCTCTTCTTCCGTCAGCTGCCGCTCTGTTTCTGACTGTTTTTTTAAGAACGAAAATAATGAAAGGCGGTTCAGGATACATATTATTAAGTGCATGTATGATGGGTATGGGAATAATGACTACCGCAGCAGGACTGATCGCAGAGCCTTTTGAATACAGAAAAAAATGCCGTCTGAGAGAAGAAAAGTACAGTAAATATCTTACGGATAAAGAAAATGCGGTAAAAAAAGCAAGAGATGAGGAGCTGACTGTTCTTAATGAAATACACAGTTCTGTTACGAAGGACATACAGAATGTTGAATGCTTTAATGAGCACATTTTTGAAAAAAGTCCGGGTGAAGATGATTTTCTGGATATTTATCTTGGAACAGGAAAATATTTGTCTGACAGAGAGATATGCATAAGAAAAAGTGAAAAGCTTGAGGCAGGTGATGATCTGAAAAAGAAGCAGGAGGAACTTCTGGAAAAATACAAATATATTGAAGATGCACCGATAGTGCTTCATGCCTGCGGAAAAATTACCGGAGTTGTGGGAAACTGTGAAAATAGGAAAGCGATGTTCCTGGAAATGATCACTGACGCAGCATGCAGACATCATTACAGTGAACTTAAAATATACTGCATGGCAGGTCCGGAGAACGCTTCACTTATGTATAATGTCAGAATGCTTCCTCATATTCAGGATTCGATAATTAACGGTGATGAAAAAAAAGAGGTCAGATTCCGAAATCTTATCTGTGATGAAAAGAGCAGGGAATTTGTTCTTGACGGGCTTTACAGAGAACTTGCAGACAGAGAGAACGGTTCTGCAAACAGTCCGCATATTTTGCTGTTTGTTTTTGATGATATGGGTCTGAGATATCACCCTGTTTCAAAATATCTTTCAAACGGCAGCAAAACAGGCGTGACATGTATTTTCTTTGATGAACATAAGGAGTTCCTTCCGGAAAAATGCTCTTATCTGATAACGCTTGAAGATGAATCAAACAGCGGAACGCTTATGGATGTTTCTGAAAACAGAAAAATGCAGTTTGAATATAATGCACCTGACGAAAAAACAGTGGAGAAAATATGTACAAGACTTGCACCTGTTTACTGCGACGAGGTGACACTCAATTCAAATCTGAAAAAAAATATATCACTTTTTTCTCTTCTTGATATTTTTTCATGCGATGAGCTGGATCTGATGAAAAAATGGCATACTGGTGATACCTCAGGTTCTCTTTCAGTTCCGGTAGGTGTGCGGTCAGACGGCGAAACGGTGGCTCTTGATATTCATGAAAAAGCACACGGACCGCATGGGCTTATCGCAGGAACTACAGGTTCTGGTAAAAGCGAACTGCTTCAGACTTTTATTTTATCAGCGGCTGTTCACTATCATCCGTATGAGCTCGGCTTTATAATAATCGATTTTAAAGGCGGCGGTCTGGCAGATCAGTTTTCATCTCTTCCGCATGTTCTCGGAACTATTACAAATCTTGACGGTGATGAGACGGAGCGTTCACTTCAGTCTATAAAAGCGGAGCTGATAAGGAGACAGAATCTTTTTCATGAGGCAAAGGTCAATCATATAGACAAGTTTATCAGTCTTTACAGACAGGGAAAGGTTTCAGAGCCGCTTCCGCATCTTGTTATAGTTGCGGATGAATTTGCAGAGCTTAAAGAGGAGCATCCGGAGTTTATGAAGGAGCTTATCAGTGCAGCACGAATAGGAAGAAGTCTCGGGATCCATCTGATCCTCGCAACACAAAAGCCGCACGGTCAGGTAAATGATCAGATCTGGTCAAATTCAAGATTCAGGATCTGTCTTAAGGTCCAGAATGCTGAGGACAGCAAGGAGGTAATAAAATCGTCTCTCGCTTCAGAGATAACAGAACCCGGAAGAGCATATTTTCAGGTCGGAAATAATGAGATCTTTGAACTATTTCAGTCGGCATACACCGGAGAATCAGCTGATATCCATGAGGAAAAAGCTGCTTCTGACATAACGGTTTCAGCAGTATCCTTAAGCGGAGAGAGAAAGATCCTCTGTTCGGCAAATACTGCAAAGCAGAAAAAGGGAAGAACTCAGTCAGAGGAGCTTACCGAATATATCGGCAGGATATGTTCTGAAAACAAAATTGAAAGGCTTCGTCCGATATGCTGTCCTTCACTTGAAGATAATATAGGTTTCAGGTCAGTTTCACCAGAAGGCAGACATATTACTGTCTGTACCGGGGTGTATGATGATCCTGAAAATCAGTATCAGGGCGATATGATAATGGATCTGAGTACTTCAAATATTTTTGCAGCCGGTATGACACAGTTCGGAAAGACAAATCTTCTCGAATGTATTATTCATGCTGCAGGGGAAGAGTATTCACCTGCGGACGTAAATATTTATATACTTGATTTTGCATCAGGGATTCTTAAGGCATATGAAAATCTGTGCCATGTCGGCGGAGTGATACTTCCTGATGAAGAAGAAAAACTCAGAAGCTTTTTCAGAATGATATCACTGGAAATGAAAAAAAGAAAAGAAAAACTGAGCAGTTTGAATATTTCGTCGTTTGCATCCTACAGAGATGCGGGATTTTCGGATATTCCACAGATAGTGGTCATGCTTGACGGCTATTCGTTTTTTAAGGAACTGTATTTTGAAAAATATGAACAGGAATGGCTTTCAATATGTCAGAACGGTATTTCTATGGGAATATCTGTTGTGATGACATGCAGGCAGCCGGGCGGAATATCATCGAGATATCTTAACTGTTTTGCAGACAGAATTGCATTTTACTGCAATGACAGATCAGAATATGCACCAATGTTTGAAAGATGTAATTATACAATAAAGGAAAAACCGGGCAGAGCACTTGTAAAATGCGGCAGATCAGTATACTTAATGCAGGTGTTTAACAGCTTTGGATGTGAAGACGGTTCAGAAAAATCAGCAGTGATAAAGTGTTTTATAACAGAAACAGACAAAAAATATCCTGAGCTGAGAGCAAAGCAGGTTCCTTTTGTTCCTGACATGATCACAAATAAATACATCAGTGAAAACTTTGAAGGCAGTAACAATCCGTATGAGATAAGTCCTGCTCTTGACTACGAAACGGTTGATGCTGTCAGATTTGATATTTCAAAAATATCAGAGCTGACGCTTCTCGGAGGAGAAAAAGAAAAGAAGAGAAAATTTTTAAGATGTTTTCTGGACTGTATTGAAGAAAAATCAGATAAAATAAGGATAAATGCTTTTATTATAGATGATTTTAACAGAACATTTTCTGACTGCAGGGACAGATACAGTTTTGTTAAGGGATATTCGTCAGGACTTGATGACATGGAAAATATACTTGCCTCACTTGAAGAAAAAACAGCAGAACGATATGACGTTCTTATGAAGAGCGGATATGAAGGATTAAGTGAAGAATCTGTTTATCTTGTGATAATCAATAACAGCAGCTATCTGAAAAAATTCACTGCAGGATCTGCACTTATGAAACGTTATTCAAAAATCTCCGAATACGGAAGTGAACTGAAGATATTGTTTGTGTTTGCAGATGCGGATGATGTATCTTCTGTCGGTTCACCTGAGATAATGAAGCATATTAAAGAAACAAGAAAAGCAGTAGTATTCAGTGAGATAAGAAGCTTTAAGCTGTTTGATGTTACAGGACAGCAGCTGAGGATGAACAGTAAAAATCTTGACGATACAAGCGCATACTATATAAACGGAAATGAATTTTCAAGGATCAGATTTGCTGAATGCATGGAAAATTAAAATATTGATATTTTGACACATTATTGACAAACGCTGAATCTTGCTGTATAATTAAAAAAATATAAGATTTATTTTTGTTAATTAAGTGTTTTCAAACGGCACTTAAAATATATTTTATAAAGAGAGGTAATTCAATGTCAAAAATGGCAAAAATCACCCCAAAAATTTTTAGGAAAGCTCTCGCATTTGCGTTATCTGTAGCAATTGCACTTCCTTTATTTACATCAGGTGGGGTAACAAATGAAAATGCTGTATATGCAGCTGATGAGAAAATCGCTTACGAGATGTAAACAACGATGGTATTATTAATATCCTGGATATGATATCACTGAAATGTTAAATTCATATAATAAATATATAGAAACATATCCTCTTAATTGTTTATATTGATATTATTAATAATTTGAATTGTTCATATTTATATTTATATAATTCATTATGTCGAGGTATAAATATTATGAAAAAAAATATAAAAAAAATAATTATAATATATTCTATTGTCTTTTTTATGTTTA
>JAZQPR010000018.1:0-38399 GCA_045628605.1 Oscillospiraceae bacterium | reverse complement strand
TAAACGGATGCAAAGTTGTTGTAGACGGAAACTTTAATGATGGATACTGGTTTTATATGACAAAGGAAGATTCTGAGTTAAATGTAAAGGGAAACTTAACATTAAACAGCTTCTCAGTAACAGAGGGCGAAATCAGAGTTGGAGGAAATATTAATTTAAGAAACAACTACAGTTTTTCCAAAAACAACAAACTGATACTTGATGGCAGTGAAAAACAGACAATAAGCATGAGTTCAAATGCTGCGTTAAACAATGTAGAATTTGCCAATACAGGTGAAGAAGGTGTGGAATTCCTTACTCCCGGTATAATAAACGGTAAAATAACAAACACCACAAACTGTAAAGTAAAATTATACGGAAACGGTTCTTTAGGTGAAAAGCTTGAAAATGATGAAGAGTTATTCGGAGATTTTATTCTCAGTGCAGGAGTTCTTGATCTTAACGGTCATAAGCTCAAGATAAACGGAAACCTCATCCAGACAAGCGGTACTGTATATATAAACGGCGGTGAACTTGAGGTAACAGGAGATTACTTTATAGCAGCTTTTTCAGGTTCGGGAAGCAATCTGACATACAGTACAGGTAACGGTCTCCTTAAAATGGATAATTCAAAGGATAAAGTTACAGTAGGCAAAAAACTTTTTGTTGATTCATCTTCAAAGAGTACACTCACAAACGGAAGTATAGCTGTAAGCAGTAATATTACTATAAAAAATAATTTTACAGCATCTGAAAACAATACATTTATTATATGCGGTAAAGAAAGACAGACTGTTTCAGTTGCATCAGGATGTTCACTTTACAATGTAATAATCAGAAACACTTCATCTGTACAGCTTCTGAGTGATGTATATGCAAACGGAAAACTTACTGATGAAACAAAATGCATTTCAGAAGATCATTATTTTATTACTAAATCAATACAGAATATTGACGGCAAAGAATTTTCCGGAAGTATCTATGTAAACAATTCATCTGCTGAGAGCGGTAAACTTACCCAAGACCTTACTGCTGCAAATATTTATTCTTATTATCTTGATCTCAACGGAAACACTTTAAATGCAAAGTCGGTTAAAGTTGAGTATAATCTTAACATGAATGCCGGTCAGCTGTTTTGTTTCGGTTCTCTGAATGTAGGCGGTTATCTGAGTATGGAAAATCCGGATGACTATATTTTTGTTCAGAACGGAATGACAGTTTCTCATAACTATTATTCATATAGCAGTGTTATGACTGCAGGCGTTATAGAGCTCCAGGGAAGTCTGACATGTAATAACAGAAGCTTTAAGAGTTCCGGTGAACATATGCTGGTACTTTCTCCAAGAACACTTGCATCATATAAAAACTATATTCAGAATCTGAACATCAGCAATACTGAAAACGTCAGATTTAATAAAATAGTAATAGAAAGACTGGAACAGTATTTTGCTGTTTATGACCCTTCAAACAACAGATACAGTCTTTCAGATATATGTGATGAACTTGTAACAGATTTTTCTGACATGGAGGCTCCTTCAACAGTAACAGGACTTCTTGCTTCAGAAATAACAGCAACATCTGTAAATATTTCATGGAATGCATCAGAGGATAATGAAGGAAAAGTATTTTATGAAATATACAGAAACAACGAAAAGATACAGACAACATCAGAAACACAGATAACAGATATGAGACTTTCTCCTGAAACAGCATATAAATATACAGTATATGCTTATGATTTCAGCAGAAACTACTCAGATGTTTCAGAAACTCTGACTGTAAAAACAATTAAGGATATCATAGCACCTGACAAGGTTAACAGTCTCAGGGTATATTCAAGAGCAGGTTCTTCAGTTACACTCAGCTGGGAAAATTCACGTGACAACGTAGGCGTAGACAAATATGTTGTTTATGTAAACGGCAAAGAGGCAGGAAGAACATCAGAAAACAGTTATAAAGTAAATGTTCTTGAAACTGATAAGGATTATACATTTACTGTTACAGCTGTTGATGCTGCAAAAAATGAGTCTGAACAGAGCGAGGCGGTTATCGGATATCCGGCAATGCCTTCACTTATTTCCATAACTCCTGCAGACAAGTCGGAAATAGGCGGAACAGTACAGACGATCACAGCAACATTTAAAAATGTCGGAAACAGTACAGGAAACAGAGTAAAGTTTGAATACAGAGATGAAAGTGATCCTGATAAAAAATACTATCCGATCACATCAAATCCTGTAGCTCAGAGCGGCTCGATCTCATCGTCAAGATATACAGCAGGCTGCAGCTGGGATATATCAAAACTTGACGGTAACTATACAGTTAAAGCAACTCTTATGGATGCAGACGGATGCGAGGATATAATGACTGTAATGTATACAGTTGATTCATCAGCACCAAAGCTTCCTGAAAGCATAAAGGCATCGACAGAAAACGGTGCAGCAGTTCTTACATGGCTGCCTTCAGAAAGCGCATCATGCAGCAAATATCTTATCTATAAATCAGATAAGGAATCCGGAGAATATACTGAAACAGCAACTATTACCGGAAGAAATACAGCGATCTATACAGATAAAAATGTTACAGAAGGAAAAGAATATTTCTATAAGATCAAAGCAGTAAGCAAATACGGAATCAGCAGCGATCTCAGCGAAGCATATTCCGTAAAGATCGAAAAGGACAATCAGATCCCTGAAGTAACAGAGATTACTCCTTCATCAGAAAGAGTAAACAAAACAGTAAGTGTAAACGTAACTGCACAGGATAACATAGCAGTAAAATCAGTTACACTTGAATACAGATTAAAAACAGAAGAAGACTGGACACTGATCGGAACAAAGGAAACATCAGTCGGAAAAGCTGCGTTTGAATGGAAAACAGCAGGACTTTCAGACGGAGATTACATGATCAGAGCAACAGCTGCGGACATAAGCGGAAATGTATCTGAACCGTTTATGAAGGCCTATACGGTTGACAATACCGGAATTCAGAAAATTACCATACTTGAGGATGAATGTACAGTAAGTTCATCATTTATCAGCCTCAGATGGAAGGATGTAACAGAAAAGGACTTCGGATATTTTTCAGTACTTATGAAACAGGACAACGGAGAATACAAGGAAGTCGGAAAAGTAACAAACGTAACCGGAATGCATGTTAAGGATCTTAAGGATAATACAGAATATACATTCAGGGTAGTAGGCTATGACAATCTCGGAAACCGCGGAACAGAATCAGAGGAAGTAACATTTACAACAGTATCAGATGATGTTGCACCTGTAATACAGTCATTCTATCCGGTACCGGGAGCATACAGCAAAACAATTGAACTTTCTGTAAGAGCAACTGATAATATCAGCGTTGACCATGCAGAGTTCAGATATTCAACTGATAACCTGTGGTGGAATCTGATCACAACAGCAGAATCAGCTAATAAATCCACAAGTGAGACATTCAATTATTCTTTTGATGTTTCAAATGTTCCGGAAGGAATAGTGTATGTAAAGGCAATTGCATATGACTGTGAAGGAAATGCAAGTGATGAAGTAGTAAGCCAGTTTATGGTTGACAGAACAGCTCCTGACGCCGTAAGCGGTTTAAGCGGAGACGGTCTTAAAGGTCTTGTTCATCTGACATGGGATACTCCTGCAGAGGATGTAAAATCTATAAGCATTTTCAGAAGCAGTGATATCAAATCAGGCTTTGTAAAAATATCAGACTGCAAATATGCAGATTTCTATGATGCAGACGTAGAGTACGGTGAAAGCTGGTACTACAAGATTCAGGCAGTTGATGAAGCCGGAAATGCAGGAAGTTATTCAGAAACAATTTGTGTAAATGTATCAGATGATTCAGAAAAACCTGTTGTTGACGGTTTCAATATCAACAGCATCTACAGAAACGATGAAGACCTTCTTGGTGTTGATCCTGAAATTGAAGTTGTTGCACAGGACAACTGCAAACTTTCAGAAATCAGATTTGAGTACTGTAAAAAAGATGAAGATAATGCTGTATGGCATGAGATCGGAAATTACAGCTTCAGTGATGTAACTGATAAAGCTTCACTCAGATGGAATGCAGCAGTATTTACTCTTGATACAGCAGATCTTGAAGCAGGAACATATATTTTCAGAGCAACAGCAGTTGACGCATCAGGACTTAGCAGTGATCCTTATGACAAGGAATTTAAGCTGGATCTTAAAGCACCGGATGCACCTGTAGTTGAACTTATTCAGGGAAATCTTGAAATTTCTCTCAACTGGACACCTGCAGAAGAAAATATCAATGATGATGTTTATCTGTATGATGTTTTCAGAAAATCAGACAGTGACAGCGACTGGAAGCTTATCGCTCAGACAGATAAAACAGAGTATACAGATGCACCTCTCAGCGCTGACAACAGATACAAATATAAGGTTACAGCATATGATAAAGCAGGAAACAAAGCAGAAGGTCAGCCGACAGAATCAATGCGTCCGACTGACAAGGATACAACACCTCCTGAAATAGTCGTTCTCGACAGCATTCAGGGTCTGGAACAGTCAGAAATAGTATTTGATGCATCCGAATGTACCGATAACAAGGGTATTGTAAAATATCAGTGGAGCTTCACTGATGATGAGGGAAAAACAAATACATATGACGGAATGAGACAAAAGATAGTATTCTTAAAAGCCGGAAATTATAGAGTAACACTTACTGTATCAGATGCTGCAGGCAATAATGCAGAGGAAGAAATAGATGTTACAATATATGAAAAGAGTGAATATGGAACAATACCTGTTAAAATAACAGATACAAAGGGAAATATTCTTCCTTTCGCAAATGTATATGCTTCACTCAGAAGCGGAAAAATATTAAATACCAAAGCTGATTCAGACGGTATGGTTTATATTACTGAAAGAATCGGTCAGTATAAGATAGCTGCATTTAAGACAGGATATCTTCCTGTGGAGACAGATCTGAAGATCGAAGAAGTTGGTCTTAACAAAACAGTTTCCATTGCACTTGCAAGCGGCGAGCTGGTTACAGGTAACTTTGAGATCCACAGAATGTCACTTGAAGAAATTCTTGGTGCAGGAATCAGTACTCACAGTCCTTCAAACTATCATGAATTTTCATTTACTTATACTCTTACATTTGAACAGTGTCCTATTCCAACATATGAAATTGCTGTTGGAGGAGGCGGCGGCGCCGGCGGTTACGGCGGTGGTCACGGTGGTGTTTCAGCCGGCGGAGGCGGAGGCGGAGGCAACAAATCCGGTTCCGGTAAAGGTACAAAAGTTGAAGTAAAGCCTGTAAAGGTTGAAGAAGGCGAAGAAGAACAGCCTGTTCTTGTTTATCTTACAAAAAGTGAACATATATCATTCCTTAAAGATATGTTCATGGTTGAACTTGGTGTAATAAACAACGCTTCATCTGATTTTTACATTAAAGACAGTGTAGCAACTCTTAATCTGCCGAGCGGACTTAGTCTTGCAGCAATGGACAAAAAAAGTCAGTCCTACACACAGCAGATGGGAATTATTCCCGGACAGGAACAGCAGAAGGTATGCTGGTATGTAGCAGGTGATAAAGAAGGCGAATATGAAGTATCAGCAAACTTCAAGGGCGTTCTTATGCCGTTTGGCAAAAACATCAGTGCAGAATTCAAATCACAGGACAAGATAGTTGTTGACAAACCGGGAACAGGTCTTGTTGTCTATGTTTATCCTGAAGACGCTGCGTATACTGACAAGCCTTATTATGTACAGTATGCATTAAAGAACAACAGCGGAAAAACATTTGTAGTAAATACATCCTTCGGTGCTTATGAAGAACCAGAACAGGATATAGATATCAGAGATGTAACTGATTATGGTGATAACCCTCCTGAAAGTGCAGAAACAACCAATACTGATACTTCGGGTACTGGTTCATCCGGTCAGTCTTCCGGTACTCCTTCGTCATCAGGCGGCGGTTCAGGAACAGCACCTTTAGCTGAATTTAAGTCAATTAAGGCAATAGTGGAATCAGGTTCAGCATCACCGGCATCTTCAGGTCCTTCTGTTGATATCGGAGGAGACGTTCTCAGACCGGGAGATGCAGTGTACGGAACATATAAGACAAGTATCAATGCACCTTCAAAAGATGACAAAGGCAGAGAAGTTTACTATAAGCTTATAGAAGCTGAAGTTACAAATATGACTCATGATATGGGAGTTGAGGTCGTTATTTGTCCGATCGCTTCTCATGTTGTCAGATACAATTACAAATATGTTCCGGTTACTTCAATTTACGGAGATCCTGTTGATGTTACAAGCGGAGCATTTACAGACAATATTTCAGCTATGTCATTAAACTGTGATCCGCAGCTTGATTTTGGATTTTCATACAACTCATTGTACTGCGATAGTTCAAGTGAACTTGGCTATGGCTGGAGCAATGATTTTGAAACCACTCTTTACGAGGATGACGGATATATCCTTATGGCGTGGGATGCTGAAAACTATGCACTCTTCTTAAGTGAAGAAAGACAGGAAAGTTTTTCCATTGTTAATGCTGAAAAGAATTCAGATTCTGTGGTTGATTATTTCCCTGCAAGCAAAGGTCTTGACGGAATGAAGATCCGCAAGGGAAAAGACGGTACGTTTACAGTATATGTCAAAGGCGGCGGAAAACAGATCTACGGCAGTGACGGAAAGCTTAAGGAAATGATCAGCTCAGTCGGAAAGAGAACAACAGTATCTTATTCCGAAAACACAAAGACCATAAAGGATGAAATTACAGGAGACTATATTGTAGTTGAATACAATTCAGACAACAGAATAGTTTCTGTATCTGATAACCACGGCAGAAAATCAGTTCTTGAATATTCAGACGGATGTCTCTCAGCATTTACAAATGCAGAAGGCGTTACAATTCATTATGAATATGATGAAAATCACAGAATAGTAGCCGAATATCTTGGAAACAAGAAAAATTCACCATTTGTAACAAATGAATATGATGAGAAAAACAGAGTTGTAAAACAGGATGACGGTGACAAAAACACACCTCCTTCTATTTACACATACAGTCTTTCTGAATCAGGCGACCAGATAGTTAGAATTACAGACAGAAATTCAACTTCTGATGATCCGAGTACAGTAAAATATGTATCCGATGAAAAGGGTCATATTACTGAATTCACAGATCAGACGGGCGCAAAGACATATTACAAATATGATGAAAACGGAAATCTTATTTCAGAAAAAACTTCAGGAAAGAGTTCTGCAAGCTATGTATTTGACAGCAACGGAAATATGCTTTCAGTAACAGATGCAATGTCAAATACAGTATATATGGAATATGATGACAACGGAAATGTTCTGAAGATCAAAGATTCAGACGGTGAAGTTGCCGGAGAATATACATATAACGAAGACGGACTCCTTGAAACTTCATGTGAAAGATCAAAGGTAAACAAATCATATGTCTACAACGATGATCACCAGATCATTTCTGAAACTGTAGAAGGACTCGGCACAAAGTACTATACATATTCAGGCGGAAGACTTGCATCAGTTACAGATTATTCCGGACACAAGACACTGTATACATATGACAGCTACGGAAATACCGCGTCAATAACAGACAGAGACGGAAACAAGTCAACATTTACATTTGACAAGCTGGGCAGAATGACTTCTGAAACAGATGCTGACGGAACTATCAGTTACAGCTATGATGAAACAGGAAAGAGAACTTCTGTAACAGATGAAAACGGAAATGTTCAGTATGATGTTTATGACATAAACGGATTTCTGACTGAAACAGCAAATGAAAAATATTCAGAAACATATGTAAATGACGGTGAAGGAAGACCGCTGTCAGTTACAAAACCTGATGGATCAGAAATAAAATACACTTATGACAAATCCGGTCAGCTTATCAAGGAAGTAAATGAAAACGGTGAAATAACCAAATATACATATGATGACGACGGAAATCAGACATCAGTTACAATAGTAAACGGTGAGGAAAGCCAGACAGTATCATATGAATACTATCCGAACGGAAAGCTTAAAAAGACCACATATCCTGACGGTTCATCTGTAAGATGTACATACGATGCAGCAGGAAACCTTATTTCTGAAACAAACTCACTCGGATATGAAACAAAGATGACATATGATAAATACGGAAGAATGATAAGTTCATCCGATGCAGAGGGAAATACCCAGAAGTATGAATATGATTCATATGACAGAGTAGTAAAATATACCGATGCAAACGGAAACGTAACAAAGTATACATCATATGATGCAGACGGAAACTGTCTGAGTGAAGAACTTCCAAACGGAAGAAAAATAAACTTCACATATTCGGGAGAAGGAAGAGTACTTAAAGTCACTGTACTTTCAGAAGACGGAGAAAAAGAGGAAAGAAGCATTTCCTATGAATATGATCCGGCAGGAAGAGTAACAAAGTACACTGATGAAGAAGGAAATGAAGTATTTACTGAATATGATTCAAAGGGAAATATCATCAGAATTAAGGATGCATATGGAAAAACCGTTATGGAAAATTCATATGACGTTCTTGGAAATCTTGAAGTAACAACAGACGGAATCGGAGTAGAGACACAGTACGCGTACGACAGCGTAGGCAATCTGATCTCTGTTATCGAAAATCTGAATACGGCAAGAGAAGCAGAAAGCACATACGAATACGATAAGACAGGAAGAATTTTAAAGGCAAATGATGCAGAGGACGGCGTATCATCATATGAATATGACGGATTCGGAAACATCATTTCCATGACAGATCCAAACGGAGGAGTAAGCAAATACAGCTATGACTCCATGAGCAGGATCACAGAGAGCATTTCTCCGATAGGAGGAATAAACAAATACACATACAACGCACTTGGAGTGATCGAAAGTGCAGAAAATGCAAAGGGTCAGAAAACCGAATATACATATTATAAAAACGGCTGGCTCAAGAGCGTTTCCGATGAACTTGGAACAGTAGAATACACATATGACGGAAACGGAAATGTACTGACTGTTACAGATGAAAACGGAGTGATCACAAGAAAGTACAACGAACTCAATCAGGTAACAGAATATACAGATTTCAGAGGAAACAGAGTAAGCTATGCTTATGACCAGCTCGGAAATCTTGTAGCAGTTGAATATCCGGGCGGAAAAATAGTACGTTATGAGTACTACAAAAACGGAAAACTGAAAACAGTAACAGATACAAACGAAAGAATCACTTCATATGAGTATGACAAGAACGGAAGACTTATAAAGACAAGCAGACCTGACGGAAGTGCAGAGACCAGAGAGTACGATGCACGCGGTCTTATGGTTGCAAGCAAGGATTATAACGGAGAGACTGCAATATGTGAAAGAGATTACACATATGATGAAGCAGGAAACGTTGTAAATGTAAGTACAACAAACGTAACAGATATCAGCAGCCTTTATGATGTAACAATGGAATACAACGCAAACAACCAGCTCATAAAGTACAATGATATCGAAGTAAAATATGATGCAGAAGGAAACATGATCTACGGTCCGGTAAACGGAGAAATGACAGAGCTTGTTTACGACTGCAGAAACAGACTTGTATCAGCAGGCGGAGTTGAATATGCTTACGATGCTGAAAACAACAGAATAAGCAAGACAGTCGGTACAAAGGTAACAGAGTATGTAATTGATACAGTTCCTGAGCTTTCAAGAGTAATTCTCACAAAGGAAGATGACAAATATACATATTTTGTATACGGTACAGGACTTATCTCACAGGAAACAGATTCTGAATACTATCTGTACCACTTCAACAACATCGGTTCAACAGAGGCAATAACAGACATAAACGGTAATGTGGTTGAAAGATTTACATACGGTCCGTATGGCGAACTCCTTTCAGAAAACAAGACCGGAATCATGTTCCTCTACAACGGTGAAGTTGGCGTTCAGACAGATGAAAACGGACTTCTCTACATGAGAGCAAGATACTACAACCCTGAAATAAAGAGATTTATCAATCAGGACGTAGTAATCGGTGAGATCACAAACAGCCCGTCACTTAACAGATATGCATATGTACAGGGCAACCCGATAAGCCTGATGGATCCGTTCGGACTTAGTCCGTGGATGTCAGGAAGCGGTCTCGGACATACGATCCTTGATGTTCTTGGTATGGTTCCTGTAGTAGGATTTGTCTTTGACCTTGCAAACAGCGTATGGTACCTTGCAGAAGGTGACTATTTAAATGCTGCACTCAGCTTTGTAGGTGCTCTTCCGGGAATAGGCGATGCAGTTGTCGGAGGCGCAAAACTCTTCAAGATCGGCTGCAACGGTATGAAGATCGCACATTACATTCAGGCCGGTACCAAGATCGCGAGCGGATTGGGAACGGTAGGACTGACGATTTATCAAAGCTATAAAAACGGTTCTTTCGGAGCGATGGATGCATTCTCGATTTTGGGAGGAATCCTGACAACAGCTTCCGGCATAAAGGATATAAGAACCACAGCGGCTACTTCGTTCTGTTTTGTAAAGGGTACGCTGGTAAGGACGGTTGACGGCTTTAAGCCTATCGAGGAAATCAAGCAGGGTGATATAGTAGTTTCAGAAGATGAAGTTACAGGTGAAATTGAAAACAAGGAAGTAACAGAAACTTTTGAAAACGAAACAGATGAACTTGTTCATATTTATGTAAACGGTGACGAGATCGTATGTACACCCGGACACAAGTTCTTCACACCGCAGTTCGGCTGGATATCAGCAATAAATCTCAGAGCAGGTGATGTACTTGTTCTTGTAAACGGTCAGTATGTTGTAGTTGAACTTGTTCAGCATGAGATACTGGAAAGTCCGGTTAAGGTTTATAACTTTGAAGTAGAAGATACTCATACCTATTTCGTCGGCGACATATCTGTTTTAGTTCATAATAATTGTGGTGAGCATTCAAAGAAATTACGAAAAGATATGGAAAAAAACGGAACTACATTTGGGCCTGGTGAAGCTGCAGCACATATAGTTGCATCTGGTGGAAGCGAAGGCAGAAAATGGGAAGGTGCGGTAGGATCAAGAGAAATATTAGACAGGTATCGTATTGATATTGATGGCTATTATAATGGAGTTCCTCTTAACTCAGCTGCGCATGGTAGAACTCACACTACTGACTTTAATGACAGAGTATTTAAAAGATTAAGTAAAGTTGAAAAATCAGCACTCTCCCTTGGAAAAAAAGCTGATGAAATAAAAGATGCTATTATAGATGAATTAAAAAAGATAGGAAAAGAGGTGAAAGCAGGGAAGTACGATATTTAGCTAAATAAAAAAGTTACAATGCATTAAAAAACAGCTTTAAAAAGGCGAATATCACATTCAAATAGGCTGATGTGGTATTCGCTTTTTATATTGGTAAAAGAAAACGATTAAAAAAAAGTATATACATTGTAGTGTTTTGATTGTTCTAAAAGAGAGGAATTTGTTTATGGAACTCAATTTATATAAAGAAAGATTGGAAAAATTAAAAGAACATTTTTGTAATTATGCAATTAATTTAAAAGAAATAATTAATAATTTGAAAAAAAATATTTCCTATACGGTTATAACTAAGGGTGAGATTATAAATGAAATGCCATATTACCAGGAGCGAATAGGAGACAAGATAACCGGTAAAGTAATTGCAGAAGAAATAGAGTCTGATGGTTGTATTAAATATCATTATGATGACAAAGACAGATTAATTATGACTGAAGAATACTGTGAATTTCTTAGAATATTTGAGATACGTGATATTTATATTTATGGTCAGAATACTCATAAGCTTCTTATTAGTGCAGGATCTTTAAGCAGACTTTTGGAATTTGATAATGCTTTTTCTGCTGTTTCATTATGTCTGGCATATTCGAAAGATTATGGAACTTGTGTGGAAGAATATAAATATGATTGTGATGTTCTGAATGAAATAGATATAATTAAGGAATCTGAAGATTCAGAGATTAGAAAATATAAAGAGATTTTTTTGTATAAGGATGGAAGAATGGTTCAGATAAGAAGGATTTTTGAAGATGGTAGAAATTTTGTAATATATACGTCTTTAAAGCCTGATTTTAAAAGTATTAAAGAAAAAATGCGAAATTTTATAATGGATAATATTTTGCAGGAGAATAACGAATTCAAATGTTTTGGAATAGAATCATTTATTAAGGGTACTATACCATATATTGATATTTATGTTTCAAATAATGATGATAATTCAAATATTATTTCTGAGTGGGATACAGACTGCAAACGAATAAATATATATGATTGGCAGTTTAATGAGTCACAGGAACGAAAGTGTATAAAAATTCTCTCTGAATTGATCACAGAGCTTTTTGCTGAAAATGTGCTTAATAATAAGATAGTATTTTTCCATCAGGATAATAAATGCATTTCAGATATATATTCAATAGCAAAAAATGTATTTAAAAAGGCAGGTATAATGAATATAATAAAATAAAAAATGTACAGTAAGATGAGTGTTATGTATCGATAGGGCTTTTTTTACCACCAGAGCTCGCATGGGAAGGAATTCGTGAATTTATAGAAACCGGACTTCGTTCACAGGCGATAGAATGGACAACACCAGATGAGATACCGGATGATGGGAACTGGTGTTAAATATTTGGAAACTTCTTCTGATAAATGAGTGTGATACAAAATCTGATACGTTAAGTATTCCGTGATGCTCATAAAAGAAATACGCCTTTCAGACAACTTAAAAATGTTGTTTGAAAGGCGTATATTTTTTATTATACATGTAACATGAAAATTATAATACAATCCTTTTTTACAGTACCCGGAGGTTCTTTAACATTGAAAAATAATGATTCTTTGACATTTGTTTTATTATATATTGAATTAATAATACGTTATACCGGAAAATAAAAAGCAGCACCGAACTCTTGTTATTCTAAAGAAATTATGCTATAATTTCTTTAGAATAATACATTTGGAGGGATCATTGTGATTATTACATCATCAACTACACTCAGAAATGACTATGCAAAAATTTCTGCTATGGCGCATGAAAGTGATGAGCCTATTTATATCACCAAAAATGGTGAAGGTGATCTCGCTGTTTTAAGTATTGAAGCACTGGAACGCAGAGATGAGATGATTCGTTTAAAATCCCGCCTTGATGCTGTTGAGGAAGGCCGCATTGAAGGTTCTCAGGGTATTACAGTTGAAGAAGCACGAAGGAGATTGATGGAGAAATACAAAAATGCAGGACTCTGAGAAATATATCATAGACATCCGACCGGAAGCATGGTCTGAACTCAGCAAAATTGCAGACATGCATCTGTCACTTGTCGGACCTGCCTCTGCCTTGAAAATAACAGATCAAATATTAAACGATATAGAAATGCTTTCTGTTCAGCCATATATAGGAATGGAGTGTCAGGAATATATTCTGTTGGAAGATCATTACCGGCGTCTCGTAAGTGGTGTTTATCTTTGCTTTTATCGTGTTATCGGGAATACAGTATATATTTACCATATTGTTGACGGCAGAAGTAATTATATTCACTTGTTCAAAGGTGAAAAGTAAATAAAACAACAGAATAGTAATAGAAACTGTTTTCAATCACGAATTCTCTTGGAACAGCCTTGAATACTGTGTAAATGATAATAAACCACTCGAAGAAAATTGTTACTATACTTCCAGTGATATTGATATTGGGTAATATAAAACTTTTTTCAGTTTTCTGACCGGCAGCCAGAGCTGTTCTCTGATTGTTGGACGTTAAAACAGGTATTTTTAAAAGTAAAGAATTATTGAATGATATAATGGTTCTTTCTTCCGAAATAACAAAATATGATGTTGATATAAAATGACATGAAAAGTCAGTGGATATAGCTGTTCATGGTAAACGCAGCGGTGATACATATAATGTTAAATGGGAATGAAAGAGCTGATGACGTCAAAGCTATTGACTATGAGTAGCAACAATAGCTAAACAGCAATTTATTCTATCAAATCTTTTTCTATGTTTAAAATTAAATATTGAATGAATAAGGAGCCATATCACATTAAATTCAATTGTGATATGGCTCCTGTTGTTTTACATATTTGCTATTAGAATAGATAATCCCATCAATAATATTTTCTGACATAATATTGACAGTGTCAGAAACTCGCTGTATAATTGGACTTAACATGATTTATGTTAATAAAGTGCCAATTCAAAGCTCTGCTTTCAACAAGCAGAGGCGGGGGACTTCTTGCTAATATAGGTTAAATGATTTAACTGAAGAGCAGAAATATTTGTGACAAAATAAAGAAGTGAAAGAATATTCAGGTGTACAGAGTATAATGATAAATGCGCTTAAGATGAAAATTTATTTGTATTCATTGTGAGCGCATTTATTTTTATTCTGATCCTGTCAGTCCTAACCTATTTTAACAGTAAAGAATCCGTTTTGAACAGATACGGAAAATTTTATATGCTGCTTTTCTGCAAGCTGTTGAACAATTGAAAGACCTATTCCGCTGCCGGTTCTTTCGCTTCTGCTTTTGTTTCCCTTGACAAAAGGCTTAACAAGTTCATTTCCGTTTTGCTCAGAATTTGTGCTGCATGTGTTTTTCAGAATAATGCTGTCTTTATCAGTTCCCAGGTATACACTTCCGTTGTCTGTAGTATATCGTACAATATTGTCGGTAAGATTAGCTGTTATCTGTCTGAACATTGCTTCATTTACATTCATAATAAGCGGTTTAGTGCAGATATTAAGGCTGATGCCTCGCATTTTCAGATCTTCGTCGCAGCTTTCGAGGACCTGTCTGAATATCATGGAAACGTCGAGCTCTTCACAGGCCGGTTCTTCATCATTTCCTTCAATTTTTGCAAGATCCAGAATGTCTTTGATGATCTGATTTGTATAATGAATATTCTCAATGATTCGTTTTATATAGTAACTGTTTTTTTCAGGATTTGTATTTTCAAGAAGATTATCAGCATATCCCTGAGCGGCTGTAAGCGGTGATTTCAGATCATGTGCAAGAGTATTTGTCAGTGTTCTGCGGTATTCCGCCTCCTGCTGGTTCTGGTACAGGCGTGAATGCTGACGGTGAAAGTGACCGGAAAGAATAGCAGAGGCAATTGTAAACAGGAGCATCCAGTCGATCATAACAGGTAAAAGAATATGAATAATAAAAAAGTCTGCATCTTTTAATATATCAGTTTTATCACTGATTCCGAGATATGTTATTTCATATTTATTACCATTCCAGTTTGAGCTTTCAGTTGGCTGGCATTCAACTTCAGGCATTTTGAATGAACCGGAATATTTTTCATATATTTTATCGTAGAAATCGTTGGGCTGATTGTATATCAGATCCGAAAATTCACAATAGTATGCTATGCTGTTAAGTTTATAACCTATAGGCTCATCTCCGTTTTTGAGATCCTTAAGAATTTTCAGATTTGAACTGTCAGGAGATGTTCCTGAATAAAGCCAGTAGAAATCCGATGTATTTAGTGAATCTTTGCTGGTATTATTAAAATTCATTATGGTCAAAGGCTGTAAACATCTCGATGTATTTAGTGATTCTTTGCTGGTATTAATAAAATGTCTGTATTCTTCTGCATTCTCAGGAGTATCATCATGTTCCTCAATTACAGTGTACTTATCATCTTCTGAGCTTTTAAGTCTGTATTTGCCGATTCGGCAGATGTTATCTTTAACATATATGTCATCAATTTCAATTGTATATTCAATATATTTAGTAAATGGATATGTTTCCTGATTCATGATTTCTTTCCATTTCTCAGGAAACCCGGTCAGACAGTTTGCAAATTTAAGTTCCCCGTTTTCATGAAACTCAATGAGATTTTCTTCTTCTGAGGTCAGAAAAAGTATGTTTTCAAGGTTGTATTCCTTGTTTATTTCGTCATATTTCCATTCATCAATCGCTATAGCACAGGCAGTATTTGGGTGGTGACAATGTTCGGCATCATCGGAAAAAAATCTAAGTACTCTTTTTAGTGCCTGGATTCTTTTTTCATCAAAAATATATGCTTTCTCATCCTTGCCTTTGAGCATGTCAGTAAATAATTGTGGACATGCAATCATAGTATCACAATAACCTGAGAGCAGTAAGCCTGAAGCCGGAGGTGTGATAAGTTCGGTGTAGTCGGCATAAGAAGGAAAACTGTCGTTGTGAATGCTTTTAAGCTGTGATACATTTTTTGACATTATTATGACCAGAACCGGCAGAAACATAAACAGAAAGCGCCACATATAACTCCAGTAGCTTCTTTTTTTAAGTTTTTTTCTGCGTTTCGTTTTCTTTTGTTTTTTTGATTTCATTTTCATCACCTTTATCCTTCATAATGTAGCCCATTGAAATTACCGTATGAATACATTTTCCGTTTTTACCGAGAGCATTTCTCAGCTTTTTTATGTGATTGTCAACAACACGGTCTGTTCCGTAAAAATCATATCCCCAGATCTTATCAAGAAGAAGGCTGCGGCTTACGATACAGTTTTTGTGTTCCAGAAAATATTTCAGCAGAGCATAATCCTTTGGCGGAAGCTGTATTTCTTTTCCGTCTGAGGAAACAAAATATTCGGCAGGTTTCATCAGTATTCCACAGCAGGTAAGCTCTCTGTTTATGGTTCGACCCTTTGAACGTCTTAACAGAGCGTTTATTTTGGCATACAGCTCCGGCATAGAAAACGGCTTGACCATATAGTCATCACATCCAAGCTCATAGCCGTACAGGATGTCCTCCTCGCGGCCGCGCGCCGTAAGAAATAAAACGGGACAGTCACTTCTTTTCCTGAGCTCACGGCAAAGCGTAAACCCATCAATTTCGGGAAGCATGATATCGAGAATAACCAGATCGGCTTCAGATGACGATTCTATGAATTCAAGTCCTTTTGCACCGTCTGAAGCTGTAATTATTTCAAGCTTTCCCTCACTTTTGCTGTTAAAATAATCCAAAATGACTTCGCGTATCTGTGAATCGTCCTCGACTAACAATATTTTTTCTGACATATCTTTACCTCCTTTGTCTTCATTATAAATTTTCGATGTATCCTTTGTGTATCCATTATGTATTTTTATGAATATACTAAAATCCATATCCTTTGTTTTGATGAAATCAAATTAATTATATCACAAATTCAAATCTGAAGAAAGGAAAATAACAGGTCATCTCCTTTATTAAACAAATTTCATAAAAAATTTACTTGCAGTATTGCACGAAATGTGGTAAAGAGGATATCCCCCGCCTCTGCTTGTTAAAAGCAGAGCTTTGAATCAAGTTGCAAAATCATTTGATTTATATAAGTTTATATGATATACTATAACTATAATTGTTTATTAATATTTAATTGCTTTTAAAAAGTTATTAATATGATATTTGTTAGTATTATTTAAGGAGCGAAAAATGGACAGAACAATTTTTTTAAAAATATATAATGAAGCATTAGAAAAATATGAAAAATATAGAAAAGAAATAACACCTAAACTGGATATGAAAATAATAGAAAAAAAGGAAGAAGAGTTGGGATATAAGATCTCTGACGGCTTAAAAGTATTTTATCATTATTATGGAAATGACAGTTCAGTATTGAATGGTGAGTATTATATTTTTGATACTATTGATAAAGTTCAGATAGAGAAAGATGCATTGTGCTTTGCAAATACAAAAAAAGAACACGTAAGAATAGGGATGCTGACAGAAGATACTGATTTGTATCCGGGAATTGTATTTAACTGGCATAATGATGATATATGGTATTCGGAGTATAGTACGGACATTCTTTTCTTGTATTCAGAAGCATGTATGAATATTATTAAATCAATGGCATATTCATTTGAATTTAATGTTAAGGAGAAACAGTTTCAATCTATGCTTGGAGAGTCGTTCGAACTACTGACAGATAATGATTTATATATGTGTTCTCATAACAAAGTCGTGATTAGCGATGATTTATTAGGATGCTACTGTGAGATAGGCTCTAAACTGTTGATAGGAACAAATAAATGTCCTGAAATACTTGAACAGTTTAAGGAAAAATATGAACTCAAATCTGCGAATGAAAAGCCTGTCAGAATCAAGCCTGTAAAAAAAGTAAGCATTGCAGATCTGAATGCAGAGTTTGAAAAGCTTAATGTTTTCAGAAAAACTATAACCGAACAAATGGAAAAACAGGAAATAGAAAAGAAAGCGTCAGAGCTTGGAGTAAAATTTCCTGAAAGCATGATAAGCTTTTATGAGTTCTATGGAAACGATAAAGAATTTTTACTGTCAGATGCCGAAATGTTCACTCTTAAAAATATCACTTTGGATAATGGAATGATTTGTTTCGGAAGTTTGAATCAGGGTACGATGCGTCTCGGCATAAAGGCAGATGACACGTCTGAAGATCCGGAGGTATTTATTCAGTATGAAGGTGAAGAAAACTGGGAGCATTATGAATATACAAGTTCAGTTTTCTTTTATGAAACTGCAGTATGGCAGCTGGTAATGCATATGCAGGGTATTGCGCAGGCTGAAATAACCAAAAGGAAACTTGGAGCGATGATCAAAAAAGGATCATTTGATGTTGTGGATACCGGCAAAAATGCTGTGTACAGTACGTTCATCAGTGAAAAAGTTTTAGGGATCTTTATTAATGATGAAGAGTGTAATATGCTGTATGTCGGTACAAACGAAGAAGATGAGGTTCTTGAACAGTTCGGAAAGACTTATAAAATAGATCTTGACTGGCTGTAAAATTTTAAAAGAATTTCAAAAGTTCAGATATTTATGAATTTGTACGCCTTTCAGACAACTTAAAAATGTTGTTTGAAAGGCGTATATTTTTTTTACATAAAGATTTGCTGAAATGATTTTGCATTCATTTGAACCTTATTCGTTCTATTTTCTTTCTGATATGAAGGCAACAATGTTTATTGAACATCATACAAGGTATGTGGCAATATATTGAAAAAATAAAGGGACAGAAATACCCCTTTATTTTTTGGAATTTTTATTGGTATTAAGTCAATCCCATATTTCAACAAATTTCATAAAAAAATAACTTGCAGTATGAAACGAAATGTGGTAAAATAAAATAATAGTATTGATTTAGCCAGAATAGGAGCAAAGGAGTGTAAAAGAGTGTCAAAAGTTAAAGCAGCAATAATTTTTGGTGGAATTTCCAACGAATATGAGACCTCTTTAAAAACTGCATCGTCAGTAATTGAGAATATTGATACAGAAGAATTCGAAACAGTATGTATCGGAATAACAAAAAAAGGAAGATGGCTGTATTATCCGGGTACTGCTGAGGATATCAGAAATGACAAGTGGAGTGAAAATCCTGACTGTACTCCTGTGGTGATATCACCTGATCCGAACAGAAAATGTATCATTAAACTTGAAAACGGTGAGGCATCCTTTTTTAAGGTGGATGTGGTTTTCCCTTTGCTATATGGAAAATACGGCGAGGACGGAACGATGGCTGGAATACTTCGGATGGCAGATATGCCTGTAGTCGGAAGTGATCTTACCACATCTGCAGTATGCATGGATAAAACATATACCAGAACAATTCTCGGATATAATAAAATCAAAACATCAAACTGGCGGATGATGTTCAGAAATGAACTTAACGATCTTGATAAAAAATGTTCAGAATATGAATCTGAGTTAAATTATCCTATCGTTGTAAAGCCGGCAAATTTCAGAACACAGAAAAATCTTATTCTGGCAAGCGACTTTGATACACTGAAAAATGCCATCAAACTCGGACTTGCTCAGGATGGAAAAGTTGTAGTTGAAGAGTATGTCACAGGAAAAGAGCTTCAGGTTGCTGTTATCGGATATGAGCATCCTGTGGTTTCGGAACCGGGTGAAGTTATTGTCAAAAGAGAGGCCTTTGATTTCAACAGCATGTTCAGCAGGACCGAATATCAGGTCCCTGCAGAAATATCAGCTGATGTAAGTGAAAGATTAAAGGAAATGGCTGTGCATGTATATAAGCTTCTGGGATGCACGGATTTTGCACGAATAGATTTTTATTATACGGACAAAGACGAAATAATACTCAGCCAGGTAAATACAGTACCTGAAATATGGGATGGCAGTATGTTTGTACGTCTGATGGAAAAGAAAGGCTACGGACTGACAGAGCTTATTTCCGAACTTATTACTCAGGCTATAGACAACTATGAAGCCAGATCAGTTTAAAAAAAGAAGATTTGAGGGTGACAGATGAAAGATAAAGCAATAGGGGTTTTTGATTACGGAGTCAGCGGACTTATCCTTGTAAATGAACTTAATGAGATGCTTCCCGGAGAAAACATTATTTATTATTCCGAAAAAGTTGAAGCAGAAGACCTTGTTAAGGAAAAATCCACAGTTACGGATTATGCCGCAAAGAGCATTAAATTTCTTGAAGAAAAAGATGTAAAGGTCATACTGACTTCAAACAGTGAAGTAAACACAGTATTTGGAATAAAAAGTCCTGATACCATGACAGACTATTCCGGAATATTTCTCCCTGCCTCACAGGCAGCATGCGTAAGTGCAAGAAACAACAGAATAGGAGTTATCGGATCCTCTGATATAATCAAAAGAGGAGGCTATGCCCGGATAATAAAAAATATCAAACCGGGAGTTATAGTAACAGGAATATCATGTTCATATCTGAACAGCCTGGAAAAATCAAGTCCTTCTCCTGATAAGGAAAAGCTTCTTGATGAAACACTGAAAAATATCAAAAGTCTTTCTGATGAAAAGACAGACACAATTATTCTTGCCGACGGTGCATATCTGCTTATCAGAGATGAGTTAAGGGAAAAGCTTCCGGCAGTAACAACGCTGATCTTCCCTCATGAAGAAGCAGCAAAATATGTCTACAGCAATCTGATGTGTTCAGACAGCCTTTCAGAAAGAGAAACCGCAGAGGACAACATGGTTTTCTGTACTGAAAACAACACACTGACTGATGATGAATGTGCGAAGTTTGTCAAAAGAAAATCTGAACTGATAAAAATCTGATATTTCCTGTTTTTCGGAGGAAAAATTTTATGACAAAAAAAGAAAATGCATGTATGATCAGGATGAAAAGCACACAGATCATAGACGGTGAATCAAATGCACTTGAGCTTATAACTGAAGGAAAATTCAATAACAAAGGTGATACATATCATATTGAATATATTGATTCAGAAGCAACAGGCTTTGAAGGATCCACCACAACCATAGATGTTACAGGCAAAAACCTTGCAACGATCAACAGATCCGGAAACACAAATTCCAATCTTGTAATTGAACTTGGAAAAAAACATCACTGCCATTATGAAACGCCTTACGGAGATATGATGGTCGGCATATATACTCATAAGATACTTAATCAGCTTAACACTGAGGGTGGTCATCTTTATCTGAAATATACTATAGATATCAATTCTTCATACGTTTCGGACAATGAAATTGACCTGAATATAGAAAAAATATGACAAAAAATTTTCTCTTGTGAATTATTCACAAGATTACAAAGAAATATCAGCTATTATTAACAATTTGTTAACATCTACAAAAATCATTTGTGTTATAATTTTAATAATAATAATTGTTTTTTGTATCGAAAATACGTTAAATAATCAGAATATTTTACAGAAAGGAATAATAATATTATGGCTAATAGATTATTTCAGGGTTTAATTCATCAGATGTGTGAAACTATCGGAGCAACGATAGGAGTTGTTGATGAAACAGCTACTATAATAGCCTGCAGTGATTTCACAAAGATCGGTACAACAAATGAATTCGTTTCTCTTGACCTTAACGGATCAACTGATATTTTCATTCGTGACGGATATACATATAAACCTTTTGGTTCGAATTTAAAGCCTGATTATGCTGTATTTATCGAAGGTACAGATGAAACAGCAGCAAAATATGCAAATATTCTTTCCATAACACTGACAAATATCAAGCAGTATTATGATGAAAAATACGATAGAAACAACTTTATTAAAAACGTTGTTCTTGACAATGTTCTCCCCGGTGATATCGTTATCAAGGCAAGAGAACTTCACTTCAACGCTGAAGTAAGCAGAGTAGTTCTTCTTATCAGAATCGTATCTGCAAACGATATTTCAGCATATGACGTAATCCAGAATCTCTTCCCTGACAAGAGCAAGGACTTTGTTTTCAACATCACAGAAACAGATATCGTACTTGTTAAGGAAATCAAGGGAACAGTTGATTCAAAGGATCTCGAAAAGCTTGCACGTTCAATTGCTGATACACTCAGCGGTGAATTCTATACAAGAGTAAATGTCGGAATCGGTAATCCGGTAGTCGGCGTAAAGGATCTTGCACGTTCATTCAAGGAAGCTCAGACAGCTCTTGAAGTAGGTAAGGTATTTGATACAGATAAGGTTATAGTAAGCTATGACAACCTCGGTATCGCAAGACTTGTTTACCATCTCCCAACTACTTTGTGTGAAACATTCTTACATGAAGTATTCAAGAGAGGAAGCATTGAATCACTTGATCACGAAACACTGTTTACTATCCAGAGATTCTTTGAAAACAATCTTAACGTTTCTGAAACATCAAGAAAGCTCTTCGTTCACAGAAACACACTTGTTTACAGACTTGAAAAAATCAAAAAGCTTACAGGTCTTGACTTAAGAGAATTTGATCACGCTATCATCTTTAAGATCGCTCTTATGGTTAAGAAATATTTATCAGCAAATCCTGTAAAATTCTAATTTTAATAAAGTTTTTCGGTTGCCTGACATGCAATTGTCAGGCAATTGACATAAAAAGAAGTATTTATAATTCTTTGAGGCGGGGTGCCAATGGTTGATTTGAAAAATGTATCGGTAGCATATACCAAAGGTAAAAATGTTATCCATGGAATTGATATTCATATTGATGATGGGGATTTTACTTTTATAGTGGGTGCTTCGGGTGCAGGTAAAAGTACGCTTATCAAGCTGCTTTTAAAAGAAATTGATGCATGTGACGGTTCCGTTGTTGTAAATGGTTATAACCTCAGAACTTTAAAAAAATCGAGAATACCGAAATTCAGAAGAACAATAGGTGTTGTTTTCCAGGATTTCAGACTTATCCCGACTATGACAGTATATGACAATATTGCATTTGTACTCAGAGTAATAAATGCACCGAGATCATATATAAAGAAAAGAGTATCCTACGTTATAGGACTTGTAGGACTGCAAAATAAAGTCAAATCCTATCCTACTGAATTGTCAGGCGGTGAACAGCAGAGAGTTGCACTTGCAAGAGCACTTGTAAACGACCCGAAGCTTCTGATCGCAGATGAGCCGACAGGAAATGTTGACCCTGAGCTTTCTCAGGAAATAGTAGGACTTTTAAAGGCTATAAATCAGTGCGGCACTACAGTTGTAATGGTTACTCATGAGCATGAACTTGTTAAACATTTCGGCGGACGACTTATCAATATAAATCAGGGAACAGTTATCTATGATGATTATATTGATGGTGAAGCTGCAGATGAACCGTTTATGGATGACTCAGTATGACGTGAGTTTTTGTTTGAAAGAGAAATCAGGTTTCATGCTCTTCGTTTCTGCTTTTATTTGTAATTAAAAAGCAAATAAAAGTATTTTTAAGGAGGGTTTTTCATAGGCAGTATATTTTATTTGATCGGACAGGGATTGAAAAATATCTGGCATAACAGAGTAATGGGGATCGCGACGTTCTGTGTATTGACAGTATCTCTTCTTCTGGTAGGTTTTACGTCGCTGTTCTTTATGAACATTGAAATAATGCTTGGATCAATAGAGAGCAAAAATGAACTTGAACTGTTTTTGAAGGAAAGCTATTCTGAAAGTGAAATTTCAGCATATTCCGAACAGATAAACGGTATTCAGAATGTTGCCTCCGTCAAGTACTATCCGAAAGAAAAAGCATTAAATGATTATATTGATCAGATGGAAGGCTACGAAGATGTCTTTTCAGAACTGAAAAATGACAATCCGCTTCCTGATGCTTTTCAGATCAAAATTAATGATACATCAAAAATGGACGAAATCGTAAAGACTCTTTCCGCAATGGAATTTACAGAGAGTGTAAAAGCACCTACAGATTTCGCCAAAATATTAAACAAACTGAAAAAAGTGGTATCAATAATATCAATAGCTCTTCTTGCTGTACTTATAATAGTATCACTTATCATGATCTCAAATTCCACAAGAGCAAGTGTTTACTCAAGAAGAAGAGAAATAAATATTATGAAATATGTTGGCGCAACAGACACTTTTATTCGTGTTCCGTTTTTCTTTGAAGGCCTTTTTACAGGCTTTGTATCAGGAGTCGGAGCATCAGTTGCAACATATTTCGGTTATACGGCTCTTGAAGATGTTATAAAGGATATTTCATTCTGGGAACTTATCGGAATATCCGAACCGCTTCCGTTTGAAAATGTTAAAATTGCAGTATTTGCTGTATATTTATGCATAGGTGCAATAATAGGCGCTATAGGAAGTGTTATCAGTACAAACAAACATCTTAAAGTTTAGTATATTTTTGAAAGGATCGTTATGAACAGAAAAATAATCTCAGGTATACTTGCAGTTTGTATTGCAGGAATGATGTCTTTCGACAGTATTCCTTCATGTGATATATACAGCGGTGTATCAGCTGCACAGTCAATCGAAGAACTGGAGCAGCTAAAAAGAGAAAACAGTGAAAAAATAGCAGAAATAAAAGAAAAAATAGCACAGTCAAAAGAAATTATTGCTGATATAGAAAAAGATGAGGAAGCAAAAAAAGAATATCAGGATAATTTAAACAGAAAGATTGATCTTCAGAATCAGAATATTGATTATGTTGTTTCACAGATAAACAAAATTGATGACGAGATTAATGAAAATCAGCAAAAAATTGAAGAGCTTGAAGAAAAAATTGAGCTTCAGAAAGCTGATATAGATAAAAACTTCACCTTGTTCAAGCAAAGACTTAGAGTTTCCTATATGTCAGGAAAGGATAATCTTGCAGCAGTTCTTACCGGAACAACGGATTTTTATGATTTGCTTGCAAAGATGGAACTTGTTTCCAAGGTTGCTGAACATGATGATGAAATAATAAAATCTCTCAGAGCCGAGCTGGATGAACTGAATGAACTGAATTCCCAGCTTGAGATAAGACATCAGGAACTTGACGTTCAGATGAATGATGCCAGACAGAGAAAAACAGAATTCCAGGAAGCTCTTAATGAACTGACTGAAGACTATCAGGCAACTCAGGCAGAACTTGACAGATTAAATTCTGAGAAGGAAGATGTTGAGGCTGATATTGAGGACAATGAATCCGCAATAAAAGAAAAAGAGGAAGAGCATGAAAAGATCCTGGCAGAAATTGAAGCTGCGCAGGAAGCAATCAGACAGGAAAAACTGAAACAGGAAGAGGAAAAGAGAAAAGCTGAAGAAGCTGCCAGAGCAGAAGCAGAAAGAAAAGCTGCGGAAAGTAAGCAGGCAGCGCAGACATCCCAGACATCTCAGACGACATCAGCTCCTGCACAGACACAGACCTATTCATCAGGTTTTGCGTGGCCTGTTCCCGGTTTCTATTCTCTTTCAAGTACATTCGGCTACAGATCGTTTGATAACAGTTATCACAAAGGTGTTGATATTGCAGGCGGCGGCATTGCAGGAACACCGATAGTTGCAGCAGCTGATGGTGTTGTTGTAAGCTGCAACGGAAGCTGTACTCACAACTACTCAAAATACAGCAGCTGCGGATGCGGCGGCGGATATGGAAACTACGTATCTATTGCCCATGATGATGGTGTTTATTCCACACTTTACGGACATGCAAGTTCAATAATAGTGTCAACAGGACAGCGCGTGTCGAAGGGACAGACTATAGGATATGTCGGCACAACAGGATATTCAACAGGAAATCACTGTCATTTTGAAGTTATTCAGAATGGAACGAATGTAAATCCTATGAACTTTTTCTAAATAGTATTTTTGATCATGTCAGCAGAATTCTGTTGGCATGATTGTGTTTTAAAGGCTTTGCTTTTAACAGGCAGAGGCGGGGGATATCATCTTCGTAGTTATAAATATAAAAAGGAAGGGAAAAATCTATGAATAAGAGAAAAGTATCTGCTTTAACGGCTTTTGGCTGGGTAATGATCTCAATTATATTTACATTTTCACTGACGCTTTTCGGAGTAAGCTCCTATTACAAATCAAGACTTGGCGGTATTCTGCAGATTGCAGAAATAGACAGATGTATAGACAAGTATTTTTACAAGGAAGTAGAAAATAAGGATGAGATGGTTGAACGTGCTCTTGAAGGCTATGTTGAGGGATTAAATGACAGATATTCAAGATATCAGACATTAAGAGAAACTGAGAGTTCTGATCAGAGTCATTCCGGTGTTCAGACCGGAATAGGGGTTATGCTGGAACAGATATCAGAAACAGGATATATTAGAATATGCAGCGTAAACGAAGATTCACCGGCAAGTGAAGCAGGACTCAAAGAAAATGATATTATAAAATCTATTGATGGATATGATGTTAAAGAAAAAGGTTACGATGAATCACTCAGCATTATAAAGGCAGCCGTCCCGGGTTCTTTAATGAAAATGGTAATTGAAAGAGAAGGAAAAGAAACAGAGGTTTCTATAAAACTTGGAGAAATAGATATTGTATCTGTAACAGGAGAAATGCTGGAAAATAAAATCGGATATATAAGAATTAAAATGTTTAATGATAAAACTCCCGATCAGCTGAAAGAACAGTGGGAAGAGCTTGAATTTCAAGGTGCGAGAGGAATTGTATTTGATATAAGAAACAACGGAGGCGGACTGGTAACATCCGTTGAAAAATGTTTGGATCCTCTTCTTCCTGAAGGGGAGATCGCATGTGCAGTATATAAAAACGGAGCGACTGAAAACATAGTTAAGTCTGATGCCGAAGAGACCAATATGCCGATGGTCGTTCTTATGAATGAATATTCTGCGAGCGGAGCTGAGCTTTTTGCAGCTTCCCTGAGAGATTACAAAAACATTACTCTTGTAGGTACAAATTCCTACGGAAAAGGTGTAATGCAGGATACTTTTATGCTAAGCAAAAACAATTCTGTCGTTCTCACAGTAGCACAGTACAAAACGTTAAAATCAGATTGTTATGACGGAATAGGACTTGCACCGGATGTGGAAGTTGAATATGACGCTGAATCAGAAACAGACAATCAGCTTGAGGCAGCATGTGAAGAACTAAAAAAGAAAATAAACAATACTAAAGATTGACAACAAGTTGTTTATGTAATATAATATATAGGTATAGCTGAAAAAATCTGCAAAACCCGCATTACATCACAAAATGCCATTTTGATGTAAAAATTTGCGCCGATTATGCTAAAATAAAGATTATCAAGGAGAGATTATTATGGCTGAAAAGATTCGTATGTCCCGTGAGGGTTATGAAGAACTGGAAAAGAAATTAAATTATGCTGTTACAGTCAGAAGAGCTGAGATTGCTGAAAAACTTAAAGAAGCAAGATCATTCGGTGACTTGTCAGAAAATGCCGAATATGATGAAGCAAAAAATGAACAGGCTATTCTTGAAGGCGAAATTCAGACAATGCAGATGACTCTCGAAAATGCTGAAGTCGTTGAAGATGAATCAATTACAGTTGATGAAATAGGTATCGGTTCAACAATCGAGATCAGAAGAACAGACAGAGACAAAATTGAGAAATTCAGAATTGTCGGTTCAACAGAAGCAAATCCTGCAGAAGCAAAGATCTCAGATGATTCTCCAATCGGAAAAGCTGCTTTAAAGAAAAAAGTCGGTGATATATTTATAGTTGATGCACCGATCGGTGAACTTCAGTTTGAAGTAATTTCGATTTCCAAATAAGAAAGGCAAGGTTATCCTACATGAGTGAAAAGCATACAAATGATCAGCAGACAGAAGAGGTACAGGACATAAATATTCTGAAAAAAGTCAGAATAGAAAAATTTGAAGAGTTAAAAAAGAACAACAAAAATCCTTTTGAAATAACAAAATACGAAGCAACTGCAAAAAATGCCGAGATCAGAGAAAAGTTTGATGAAATGGAAAATCAGACAGTAAAGATCGCAGGCCGTATCATGAGCTGGAGAGATATGGGTAAAGCAAACTTTATCGATGTTCGTGATGATACAGACCGCATGCAGGTATATGTTCGTATGAATGATATCGGTGAAGATGTATTTGCTGATTTCAAAAAATGGGATATCGGTGATATAGTTGGTATCGAAGGCTTTGTTTTCCGTACCAAAAAAGGTGAGATCTCCGTTCATGCTCAGAAAATAGTTCTTTTATCAAAATCCCTTCTTCCGCTTCCTGAAAAATGGCATGGCTTAAAGGATCAGGATATGAGATACCGTCAGAGATACGTTGATCTTATATGCAATCCTGAAGTTAAGGATACATTTGTAAAAAGAAGTAGAATTCTTAAGGAAATAAGAAATTATCTTGACGGTCTCGGATATCTTGAAGTTGATACACCTGTTCTCCATACACTTGAAATAGGTGCTTCAGCAAGACCGTTTGTTACACATCACAACGCACTCGGACTTGATATGTATCTCAGAATCGAAACAGAGCTGTATCTTAAGAGACTTATCGTCGGCGGATTTTCAAAGGTTTATGAAGTAGGACGTATTTTCAGAAACGAAGGAATGGATACTTCACACAACCCTGAATTTACATCAATTGAAATGTATCAGGCTTATACTGATTATTTCGGAATGATGGATATCATAGAAGATATGTATTCTATGCTTGCAAAGAAGATCTGCGGCTCTGACAAGATCATGTATCAGGGAATCGAGATCAATATGGGCTCACCATGGGAAAGACTTACTATGGTTGAAGCTGTTAAAAAATATGCCGGCGTTGATTACAACGAATGGAAAACAGACGAAGAAGCAAGAGAATGCGCAAAGAGCAAGGGTGTTACCGTTGAAGAAGGCGAACAGGCTACAAAGGGTCACGTTCTTATTGCTTTCTTTGAAGAATTTGTTGAAGAAAAGCTTATTCAGCCGACGATCATTTATGATTACCCTGTTGAAAATTCACCTCTCGCAAAGAGAAAGCCTTCAGATCCTGCATTTACAGAAAGATTTGAATACTTTATTTATGCAAGAGAAATGGGTAATGCATTCTCAGAACTCAACGATCCTATAGATCAGAGAGAGAGATTTGTAAAACAGGTTGAAGCAAAACGTGCACAGGGCGGAAACAATGCTCAGGTTGACGAAGATTTCGTAACAGCACTTGAATACGGTATGCCTCCTACAGGCGGTCTCGGATTTGGTCTTGACAGACTTGTAATGCTTCTTACAGACAGTGCTTCCATCAGAGATGTTCTTCTCTTCCCGACAATGAAGCCGATCGACAACGACAGATCATCACAGTCAGGCTTCTCAGCTTTTGAAGCAGCTATGAATGCTCCGAAGGAAGAAGTAAAAGAAGAACCTGTAAAGGAAGAAGTTATAGATTTTTCAAATGTTCAGATAGAACCTATGTTTGAAGACCTTGTTGATTTTGAAACATTCAGCAAGAGTGATTTCAGAGCAGTTAAGGTTCTTGCATGTGAAGCTGTAAAGAAATCCAAGAAGCTTCTTCAGTTTACACTTGATGACGGTACAGGAACCGAGAGAACTATATTAAGCGGAATACATGCATATTATGAACCTGAAGAACTCGTTGGAAAAACTCTTGTAGCCATAACAAACCTTCCTCCGAGAGCAATGATGGGAATTGAATCATGCGGTATGCTTCTTTCCGCAGTTCATAAGGAAAATGATGAAGAAAAGCTCCATCTCCTTATGGTAGATCCTCATATTCCTGCAGGCGCAAAGCTTTATTAATAATAAGTTCTTTAAATTGAAATAATTTATTAAAGCGAGACAAATCCAAGAGTCTCGCTTTAATTATATGTATCGTATCCTGATTATCAAAAATATTTTCTGAATTTTAAAAAAATTGTAATTTTTGACCGAATATGCGGTCAGTATTAATAAGAAAACATCTGTATTGATAAGAATACACTCCGCAAATTCTTATTAATTAACGACCGGAAAGATCTGTATTTATTATTTTAAAAAGGAGGGCATAACCGTATCAGGCGCGGAAATGATCAGGTTATATAATAAAAAATGGAAAAAAAAGATAAGAAAAAAGGTGTTTTGCAGACTATCAGAGAAGTGAATCAGAAAGAACTTGATGAGCAGATAAAGAGAGAAGAGGAGGAAAAAATAAGAAAAGAATCTGCTGAGGCAAAAGAACGTGAAGAATATGAGCAGAAATTAAAAAATGAAAGACTCGAACTTCTGAAGATGAAACAGGGAATATCAACTGAAGAAATACCGAAAGAAGAGAAAGTTGAAAAACACTATACATTTTTTCAGAAAGTTGAAAATTTTATGTATCTGAATAAGACCTATGTCATTCTGGGAGCCATAGTGGCTTTTATCGTAGGCTATCTGGCAATTGATGTGCTTAAAAGGGAAGACTATGATGTCGGAATGATGATACTTACAAATGACAGTCAGTTTGAATTAAACTATAAAAATCTCAGAGATCTGTGTCAGAATAATATGACAATAGACGCAAATGAAGACGGTAAACTGTTGTTTTCTTCCTATTATATGCCTCTTGATCCTGAAGTAAATGACAGATTGAACGGGGCTAATTCAGCCAAGCTGTATGCTCTGCTTCAGAGCAATGAGACTATGCTTGTTGTGTGTGATAACACAGTCGAAACCGGCTTGAATGATATTGCGCATTTTGAAGATCTGTCTGCAATTTTTCCGGATAACAGCCATGTTGACGGATACCGCTTTAATCTCAAAGACACAAGACTGTTAAAGGCGATAGGATTTGAGAAGGGTCTCGCACAGCCAAGCACCTATATAGCATTAAGAAAAGTCAGCGACAATCTTAAATCAAAAGAGAAGGAAGAAATGCAGAAGTACTATGACGCTGCTCTTGAAGTGCTCAAAGTACTTGCAGAACAGTATTCATAAGATGAAAATGCTGTGAAACGGTTGACAGAGGCAGTCAAATAGTATATCATTATTATGGTGATAAGAATTTTACTGTTAGCTGAAAGGAAAATGTATAATGAGTAAAGTATGCCAGTACTGCGGAGCAGAAATGGATAATGATGCTTATGAATGCCCTGAATGTTTAAAAAAGGATGCCGGAGCAGAGCTTATTTTTAAACAGAAGGAAGCTGAAAAAAAGCTTAAAAGAAAAAGCAATATGACTATTGCAGGAATAGCTGCAGCTGTAGTGTTGATCATAACCGGATTAGTGGTTCTTGTTGTAGCATTAAACAGAAAACCGTCATTTTATTATTCAAAGCCGATAAAAACATATTTAGCAAGCTTTGAAGAAAACAACTACACAAAAAATCTTTCTGTTTTTAACGAGGCTCTTGCTGATGCGATCGAAGAAAACCGTGCATATATCATGCGTGACGGTCAGCCGGCAAAGGATAAAGCTCAGGCTGCGACCGGCGGAGAACTTTATCTTGATGAGTATTTTAAAGCTTTGAGAAGCAGATACGGACAGGATTTTGAGATCTCATTCAAGGTCCTGAGCGAAAAGCAGATGACACCTGAACAGCTTGTTCAGTACAAGGAAGAGTTCAGGTCCATGTTTGAAAAAGAAGTTGAAATATCAGACGGATATGAACTTAAGATCGTATTTACCATTCAGGGTTCTCTTGGCAAAAAGAGTTATACCAAGGACAGCTTCTTTGTTCTTAAGATGGATGATAAATGGAAAATAATCGATGAGATAAATTTCCTCGAAGAGGAAACAACTCAAAATGACGGAGTACAGAGCATGTACTGATAAATAAAAAGGACAGTATCAAAAAATACTGTCCTTAATTTTTTTATTGAATTAAAAAATGTATGATCTCATTCCTCATCAGGGTCGAGCATTATAACATTGTCAAACAAAGCATAATACTTTTGAGGAATAATCTTGTTCATATGGCATTTTCCGAAAAACCACTTGTCATATGTACATTCATCATTCAGCTGATCAAAAAATGTATCAGTTTCAAGTCTGGTAAGAAGATCGAGATCAAGGCATTTTTTTAATGACTGCGGAGGCTCGTGAGTAATAATGTAGTTTATCTTCTTGTCATGTCTGATAAGACTTTTTACACCGGTTTTTATATCATCAAGAGTCGGCTGTTCTTCTGCAAACCAGGTATTTGTTTCACGTCTTATATCAACATCCTGACTGTGACCGCCTCCGAATGTGAAAAACTTTTTTCCTTCGATGGTAAAGACCTGTCCTCTCATAAGATGAACGATGTTGTCAGAAATTCGATGAACATTCCCCCCGTTCCATTCTTCCACCGGATATTCATTGAGAAGTGAGAAATTTTCATGACATCCGTCAATAAATGCAACGGTATATTTCAGGTCGCTGATTTTTTTTAATATCTGTTTTTCACTTCTTGAGCCGTCCCATATGAAACCGAAGTCACCGCATATGATCAGTGTATCACCGCGTCTGATTTTTTTTGTTGTGGAATCTTTAAATCTGGAAAAATCCCCATGAGTATCTCCTGTTATAAAGATCATAATATCACCTTTATTATTCTTTCTGTAATATTTGTCATCAGAAATAATATAGTAAATAAATTCAAAATGATGACATAATAACTAACAATAATATCATTTTAACACAAAAACACAAATGAGTAAATAAAAAACAATAATTTTATAATTTTTTTGAAATTACCCCTTTTATTATATAATTATATTTGGTATAATAGAAACATATGAAAAAATTTAGCAGTAGTGAGGGATGCAGATGAAAAAAACTATTAGTATCATTACGGTTTTTCTTATTTTGTTCAGCCTGATTCCGGCAGAGTATGTTGAGGCACTGTCTTTTGAGCTTCCACAGTCTCTGAAATGCAATTCGGCTATTTTGTACAATCAGGATACAGATACCGTAGTATATGAGAAAAATGCTGACGAACAGAAAAATCCTGTACAGCTGGTACAGATAATGACTGCAATAGTGGCATTGAAAAAGCTGAAAATGGAAGAAGAGCTTACAGTTGATGAAAATTTATTTTCTGAACTGTATAATTATCAAAGTCAGTATCCGGAAAGTGATTATCCATATAATGAAGTAATTTTCTCAGACATAGAAAGCGGAGAAATCATGAAAGTGGAATCTCTTTTAAGTGCAATGATGCTCGAATCTTCAAGTATAGCTGCACAGGTACTTGCTTATTGGGCAGGTCAGGGAAGCGTTGATAATTTTGTAAGCAAAATGAATGAAACAGCCCAGGAAATCGGCTGTAAAAATACCCATTTTGTTAATCCTCACGGACTGTATGATGAAGACCAGTATACAACTGCAAATGATATGCTGATGATCACAAAATATGCAATGAATCTTCCGGGTTTTCAGAAAATAATCAATGAACGTGAATATCAGGTTATTACAAATATTCATCAGGAAGGAATAAAATTTTCAAATTCCAATCCTATGATGTTTGAATCCGAAGATTTGTATTTTAAAGGAACAAAGGGTATAAAAACAGGTAAATCAGGTCAGTCGGGACGCTGCCTTGCTGCAAAAGCCTCACAGAACGGATCAAACTATCTCGTAATAATAATGGATGCTCCTCTTGAAATCAACGGCGAAGAGTCATTTACACATATTGAAGATGCAAGAGTACTGTTTTCATGGGCTTTTGACAATATCGAAGACAAGGAGATCGTTGCTGCGACCCAGGACATAACATCTCTGAAAGTAAATTTCGGTAAAGGAAAAACAACAGTAAATCTTGTTCCTAAGCAGGCTTTGTCATGCATGTGGCTGAAAACAGAAAGTACTGCCAATATAGATATGGAAGAAATTGTTCCGGTTTATGATACATTAAATGCACCTGTAAAAAAAGATGACGTACTTGCAGTATTAAATGTAAAATACAGGGGAGAAGTTATAGGAACAGTTGATCTTATGGCTATTAGTGATGTAGAGTTTTCATCAGTAAAATATTTATCTCAGGTATTTAAGGATTACTGGAAATCAAAACAGCTGAAAAATGCTGTAAAAGCATGGATCCTGCTGTCAGTTCTCTATCTTATATTTACGATTTATGTTATCAACAAAAGAGCTAAAAAAAGAAGAGAACACAGAATGGCACAGGCCAGAGCAAGAAAGCAATAAAAAAAAGGGCTTTAAGCCCTTTTTTTTTATTGCTTTTTTTTGATCGCTATCATTAAATATTATTTTTGAAAAAATGTGTAATATCTTGCTCCTGAAAATGGAGTATTTTTTTATACTGATATGAATAAAAAAACTATGACAAAATGTTTGAATGACATACAAATAACAAAATTATATTAATAAGTTACATATTTATTAATTATTTAGAATAAAATATAGAAAAATACTTGACTATTTTTTGATTATATTGTATAATTATTTTTGTTGATTTGTATTGACGGAATATGCATTTTCGTTTGGAATTCGTGAAGAGATCCATTTTGCATTTTTGTTTTTTCTTGTTGCGAGATATCCGACCGGAAGATCACATAATTCTTCAATAGACGGATCAAGTTCGAGGAGCTCACCGATGGTGATTATTACAGCATCAGTGTCGGCATGATGTTCACTGCATAAAAACTGCCAGTTGTTATCATCAAAATGATGAGCAGCAAAAGTGAGAGGCTTTTCTCCCTCAAGGAAATGGCAGCATGTGAATACGAGCTTTTCAGGGTGTTCAGAAAATGGATAATAGTGCATATTAAAATAACCTCCGGTTTATTTTGATATTTATATTATACCTTATATCAAAGGATAAAGCAAATATTACGATTTCTTTAATTTAAACAATAGTTTAAAACTAATTTTAACCGTTTTGTTAACTTTTCCATTTTCAAAATTGATTTTTTCATAATACACACTAAAACATCATATTTCAATTGTACATACTGACTAATAAAGATAACAATCCTGTAGTATTTATTGACTTTTAAGATGCTAAAGTGTATATTATTATTAAAGATAAACACAAAGTTTAACTCAAGTGCAAACATTCTTGTGATTTTGACTACTGAGGTTTGTAATGGTTTCAATAAAAGATATTGCTAAAAAATGTGAAGTTTCAACTGCTACGGTCAGCAAAGCGCTGAATGACTGCAGTGATATCAGTGAATCAACCAAAAAGAGAATCAGGGAAACAGCAAAGGAACTTGGATATTTCCCAAATTCTCAGGCGAGATCACTTAAGATAAACAGAACATTTTCAATAGGCATTATTTTTGAAGACAGACTTGGAAGCGGACTGAGACACAGTTTCTTCTCAGCGGTTCTGGACAGTTTTAAAACCGAAGCCGAGAAAAGAGGATATGATATAATTTTTATCGGTTCAGATAAAGCCGGAAAAAAGATGTCATATTATGAACATTGTAAATACAGAAATGTTGATGGTGTTCTTCTTGCATGTGCAGATTTTTATGATCCGGATGTAAGAAAACTCAAACAAAAAGATAACGGACTTCCCGTTGTTTCACTTGACTTCTTTTCAAAGGATGACTATTCGGTTTATTCAGACAACCGTCAGGGAATGAGAGATATCATCGAATATGTTTACGACATGGGACATCGGAAGATTGGTTATATTTACGGTGATACATCCCAGGTCACAACAGTAAGACTTGATTCTTTCAGAGAGACAATGAAACAGCTTGGTTTATCTGTTGAAATTGACTATGTTCATCAGGGCAAATACAATGACATTGAAAATACAAGAAAAATTGTAAGAGAAATGCTTTCATTGTATGAACCGCCGACCTGTATAATACTTCCGGATGATATTGCAGCGTACGGAGCTTATCAGGCGTCAAGGGATCTTAATTTGAAGATACCTGATGATATTTCAGTTGTCGGTTTTGACGGAAATGAACTTTCACAGCTCGTTGAACCAAAACTTACAACAGTTTTTCAGGACACAAAAATGCTAGGCATTAACGCAGCGGATCTTCTTTTAAAACTCATAAACAGGGAAAATATTTCCGAGATGCAGAGACAGATCGTTGTGGAAACAAAATTATTAAAAGGTCAGACAGTAAAAGATCTGACAAAGTAACACATGTCTATTATATTTTTAAATATAATATAATCATTAAGGAGGAATTTTGAAATGAAAAATCTTAAAAAATCATTAGCATTAATCGCTGCTCTTGCTTTATCAGCAACAGCACTTTGCAGCTGCGGTGACAAGCCGGAAAGCTCAACAACATCATCAACAGCTTCAAACGTTGACAGTTCTGCATCTACAGGTGATACATCAACAGGCGGAGATACTACTTCTTCAGACGAAGATGCTCTTACAATTCTTTGCTGGGGCGCAGATGACGCACAGCCAATGAAAGATCTCTTCTGTGAGGAAACAGGTACAGATCCAAGCAAGATCCATCTTCAGAACTTTGCTTGTCAGGGCGGTCAGGCTGCTGAAAAATATGATGCTTATCTTGCTAATGCAGCAAATGATGCAGACATTATGTTCGTTGAAGCTGACTGGGCTCTCAGATTTCTCAATGATGACAGCGTAACAGCTCCACTTTCAGATATCGGTATCAGCGAAGAATCATTCTCAGATATCTATGATTACGTTCTTGAAATCGGTAAAGCTACAGAAGGTTCAAAGGCTCTCAAGGGTGTTTCATGGCAGGCTGCAGCAGGCGGCTACTGCTACAGAGAAGACCTCGCTGAAAAATACCTCGGCGTAAAGAGCCCTGAAGAAATGCAGGAAAAGGTTGCTAACTGGGATAAATTCATGGCAACAGCTGAAGAATTAAAGAAGGCTTCAGGCGATGACAATACAGCTCTTGCTGCAACACTCGGCGGTGTATGGCAGGTTTACTCAGGTTCACGTGGAAATGCATGGGTTGATGAAAGCAATAAACTCGTAGCTGATGACTACTGCACAGACTACATCAATTTTGCTAAGAAACTTTGGGATAACGGTTATGTAACAACTGCAGCACAGTGGGCTGACGAATGGAAACCTCTTGGTACAACAAACAAGGTAATGGGTTACTTCGTATCAACATGGGGCTTCGGTGATACAATTCTTACAGCAGCTGCTGGCGGCGAAGGCGGCGAAACATACGGCAAGTGGAAATGTATCGTTGGTCCTTCAGAATTCTACTGGGGCGGTACATGGCTTGCACCTACAACAAGATGCAACAATGCTGATCTTGCTAAACAGTTCATCGAATTCTTTACATCAAATAAAGAAACAGCTAAGAAATACGCTCTTTCAAAGGGTGAATACATGTCAAACAAGGCTGTAATGGAAGAAATCATTACAAACAAAGAATATGCAGGTGCTGGAGTTCTCGGCGGACAGAACCAGTTCGAAGTACTCAACAAGGTTGCTCAGGGTATCGACATGGCTGGCAAGATCACTCCATATGATGCTACAATCAAGGATGCATTCTCAAAGGCTGTTGATCAGTACTGCCAGGGCGATTTAGCTGACGCTGATGCTTGTCTTACAAAGTTTGCTACAGACGTTGCTTCAGCAATTCCTAGCCTTAACTGGAACTAATATAACCGAATAAATTATTGTTCAGTAAATAAATAACAAGTACACAACCTATAAGGCAGAAGTCTACCTTATAGGTCTGTGTCGTGTTATAATGTTTTATAATATAATAGTATATCAGATTATTTTCCAGGGAGGGCTTATTGAAAATGAGATCAAATGCTCAGAACAGAATCCGTTCCATAAGCTATGCTAAGTACGGATACATGTTTATTATACCGTTTTTTGCAGTATACATATTTTTTCAGTTAATACCGCTCCTTACAACATTTAAGTTAAGTTTATACGGAAATGCTGCTATGGGTGAGGCAGATGTTTTTAAGGGACTTGAGAACTTTTCAGATCTGCTTTTCGGCAGCAGTCAGGTTTCAGAAAACAAGTATTTCGTAAATCCTGTTCAGGCTAACCATGAGGAACTTTTCCGTTCCTTCAAAAATACACTTATCTTATGGATCGGTAACTTTATACCGCAGTTAGGTCTGTCACTTCTTCTTGCAGTGTGGTTTACAGACATTAATCTTAAGATCAAAGGCAAGACATTCTTCAAGATCGTAATGTATCTTCCGAACATTGTTACTGCAGCTTCTGTTGCAGCTCTGTTCCTTATGATATTCGACAATACAAAATATGGTCCGGTCAACGGTTTCCTTATTTCACACAATATTATTGACAATGAAATTCCGTTTATCACAAACAAGACACTCTCAAGAGTAGTTATCATGGGTGCACAGACATGGATGTGGTTTGGTAATACAATGATCATGCTTATGGC
>JAZQPR010000017.1:0-20006 GCA_045628605.1 Oscillospiraceae bacterium | reverse complement strand
GTCTCAAATGAATCTTCAAGGGTTTTATGTTTAGTGCATTGTTCAATTTTCAAGATACTTTCAGTTCTGTCGCATTCGATGTTCTCTCGCCCGACAGCTTTTATATCTTACCACATAAAATCTCAGTTGTCAACAAAAATTTCTTTATTTTTTGAGGTTTGTTCATTATAAACATTATATTGAACATTTCACTGTGCTAACTATGCATATATGCCACGATTATTCCTTCTAAATTCGGAAATCTATTGAAAAGAATATCGTTTTATGGTATAATATATGTAATGACACAAAGGAAATCTTCCTTTATTTTTCTTTAAAAAGACTGTTTTCAAAAAACGTTATTAAACTTTTAAAAACAGTAAAATCATTATTCCGGCTTCTTACAGTTCTGTATTTTTATATCTGTTTTAAGCTGAAATTCAAATCAAAGGAGTGTTTATATTGAATATAAATGACTTATTCGAAATTATCAACCATGCGCGGGAACTTAAAGCCTCAGATATCCACTTTACAGTCGGACGTCCAACCGTTTTCAGAATTCACGGTTATCTTACTCCTTATGAAAATTCACTTACCGAACTTGATGTATCAGACCTTATTCTTTCAATGCTGGATTATGAACAAAAGGAGCTTCTCGGAAACGGAAATGACCTCGACTTCGCTCTTTCATGTCCTGACGGCAGCCGATGCAGAGTAAATGTATTTCATGCTCAGTCGCAGCTTGGCGCTGTTCTAAGACTTTTAAATTCATCAGCTCCTTCACTTGATCAGATGAATCTTCCGGCCGTACTCAAATCCTTATGCAACGAACCTCGAGGACTCATCCTTGTTACTGGCCCTACAGGAAGCGGTAAATCAACTACCCTTGCCGCAATGATCAATGAGATCAACAATTCAAAGCCTGTTCATATCCTCACAATTGAGGATCCTATAGAATATGTATACGTACAGAATATGGCAACCATAAGACAGCGTGAAGTCGGAAAAGACGTTAAAGACTTCAATGCCGCTCTTCGTTCCGCACTCCGTGAAGACCCTGATATTATTCTGGTCGGTGAAATGCGTGACTATGAAACAATTTCACTTGCACTCACGGCAGCTGAAACAGGACATCTTGTTTTCGGAACACTTCATACAACAAGCGCTCCGCAGACAATTGACCGTATCATTGATGCGTGTCCTCCTCATTCACAGGCACAGGTTCGTACTATGCTTTCATCTACTTTAAGAGGTGTTATATGTCAGTGTCTTGTACCACTCGCTGCAGGAAACGGACGTGTTGCTGCAACAGAAGTACTTATAGGAACAGACGCAGCCATGAACCTTGTCAGAACACAGAAGTGTCATCAGCTTACATCAACCATGCAGATGGGTAAAGCTCTCGGAATGCATACATTAAATTCTGACCTTGCAAGACTTGTCAGAGAAGGAACCATTACAAAGGAAGCAGCTCTTGAAAACTCAAGCGACAGAAACGAGCTCACACAAACTTTAAATGATTTCTCTTTCTGATTTATAATAAGTGTTTTCTCAGTCAAAAAGGATCTTCGTTTACCGGAGATCCTTTTTGACTTTTTTACATAAATATTAATTATGTTTCTTCAAAGCTCTGTGTTGTTATATAAAATCATACTGTCATATTTTCAGTAAATTTGTTATTAATTAATAGTATAAATAAAAATTCAAAATGGTTTATTCTATTTTTCATTCACACTTGACAAAGAACAAATTTAATGAGATAATTTATTTAGTGATAATACAATATAGTACTCCTATATTTGTATGCGGAAAGCTATTTGAAAAATATATACGGAGGAATAATAATGAAAATTAAGAAACTTACAGCCTCTCTGCTCGCATTTTCAATGCTGGCAGGTTCAATCGGCAATTCCTGCATTTCTGTAGGTACAGATACTGTAAAAGCTGCAGGCTCCTACAATTATGCAAAGGCTCTTCAGGAATCTCTTTATTTTTATGAATGCCAGCAGTGCAACGAACTTCCTGAATGGAATCGAGTTGAATGGAAAGGCAATTCAACAATGGATGACTTTATCAAGGGCGGCTGGTACGATGCCGGCGACCATGTAAAGTTCAATCTTCCTATGGCTTACTCAGCTTCCATGCTTGCATGGGGTCTTTATCAGTATGGTGACGGTGTTAAAAATATCGGTCAGTATGAGATCTATCAGAACAATCTTGAATATGTTCTTGACTATCTTGCAGACTGTGACCTTGGAGATGAAGTAGTATTCCAGGTAGGAAACGGTACTGACGACCATACATGGTGGGGTCCTGTTGAACTTTATGAGATTGCACTCGAAGAAGGAACAGGCGGATGGTACAAGAGACCATACTACACAACAACAAGCTCATGCGTAACCGGTGAAATGGCTGCTGCTCTTGCTGCAGGTGCTGCTGCTCTTAAAGGAAAAACTAACAAAACTGCAAACTATATCAAACATGCAGAAAACATGTTCAAAATAGCAGATAAAACAAGATCTGATGCAGACTACAACAATTCAAATGCTTCAAACTTCTATCGTTCAAGTCACTTCTACGATGAACTCTTCTATGCAGCAAACTGGCTGTATATCGCAACAGGTGATTCTGCTTACCTGGACAAAGCTAAATCATACATTCCTGAACTCGGAACCGAACTTGGAACAAACGAACTCAAATATTCATGGTCACAGTGCTGGGATGACGTTATGCAGGGCGGTATGCTTCTGTATGCTCAGAACACAGGCGATGAAACATATATCAAGAGAGTTGAAAAACATATTGACTATGTAGTTGCCAAAGGTGAATCACGTTCTGACGGACTTTGCTACATAGATTCATGGGGCTGTCTCAGATATGCTTCAACATGCGGATTTATGGCTGCTGTTGCAAGTGATACTGTTCTTAAGGATTCGTCCAAGGTAGACACATATAAAAAATTCTATGAAAAACAGATAAACTATATCATGGGTGATAACCCGAACAAAATGTGCTATATCGTCGGCTTTGATTCAACATCACCTACAAATCCTCATCACAGAACTGCTCACAGCTCATATAAAAATGATATGAAGTATCCGACAGAATCCCGTCATCTGCTCTATGGTGCTCTTGTCGGCGGACCTACTGAAGCAGGAGCATATGAAGACAGCAGAGAAAACTATATCAACAACGAGGTTGCTACAGACTATAACGCAGGATTTACTGCTCTTCTGTGTAAAATGACTTCTCTCTACGGCGGCGAAACAGATCCTTCATTCCCGCCTTCTGAAAAGAGAACAGACGAATACTATGTTGAAGCTGAAGCAAAAACAATGGATTCAACCGGAGTTACTTTAAGCCTCAAATTTACCAACCATACTTCATGGCCTTCAAGATATGAAGACAACCTTTCATTCCGTTACTACATGGATCTTTCAGAAGTAAGCAATCCGGAAGCACTTACAATAAGATGTGACAGAAACCAGAGTACAATGTATTCCGGCTGCACTCCTGCTGAAATCTCAGGTGTTAAACACTATGACGGCAACATCTACTATATCGAAGTAACAATGCCTGACGGAAAGATCGCACTTCCTATCTCTGAAGGAAGACAGCAGTGCGAATTCCTTATCGCTCTCGTAATGCCTAACAACGGCACCGGATGGGATTCAACAAATGACTTCTCATATCAGGGTCTTGGCGGAAAAGGCAGCATCAAATCAGCATATATTCCGATCTATAAAGACGGAAAGCTTATCCTTGGTGAAGAACCTGACGGAACTAAAGCAGATGAATATATCTACGAAGGAAGAACTATTACTCCTGTAAAAGAAAACACTGTTACTACTGAAAAACAGGTAACAACAGAAAAACAGACTACTACTGAAAAAACAGTTACAACTGAAAAACAGGCTACTACTACTGAGAAAAAAGTTACAACAACTGAATCAAACAATGCCGGCGGCTCTTCAACAGATTCTGCATTTATTTACGGAGATCTTAACGGTGACGGTTCAGCAGATCTGACAGACCTTACACTCTTGAGTGTATATCTCATGACAAAAACAGAAGGTGCTTCAATCAAGAATATCAAAGCCGGTGACGTAGACGGAAGCGGTGAAGTTGATATCGCAGATCTTCCAAGATTCAAACAGTACATTTCAAAGGATTCATCAGTAACATATCTCGGACCTAAGAAATAATTACTATGATCCTGTACAACTAAATTTAACTATAAACAAGGCGTCTGATTGCATTTTATCAGATGCCTTGTTTTTCTGTCATTAATCTTTCGGTATCTTGTTATGATCACATGTTTTCCGAAAGATTTCTCTTTGACAAACAAAGATCGGATACATTGACCGGACCGTCACCTGTCAGATCAGACGCAAATTGCCGGGTTAAATACAAAACCCGCTGATAAAAGTTTTTTCATAACTAAAAAATCCAAAACTCTGCGTTGATATCAAAAAATAAACGCTTTTCAAACAATGTATCTGCATTGTTTGAAAAGCGTTTTGCTTTCAGTTTTAGAAATGTATAAATAATGCCGGTCAGTCAGAATACTCTGAATCAATATCGAGATATTCTTCCAGACATAAATCATTTTCATACAGATGTGTTGCAAAATCAATTCCGAGGTATCTCAGATGCCATGGCTCATATTTGTATCCTGTCTGAGCTTCCTTTGACTTCGGATAACGGATAATAAAGCCGTACTTATGGCAGTTTTCTGCAACCCATTTTCCTTCTGCAGTATATGCAAAGCTGTCGTCGATGGAATTAAGATCAAAGCATAAGCCTGAGTGATGTTCAGAATGTCCCGGTCTTGCAGAATATGTATCAGCCGCTTCTTTTCCGTCCTGGGCACAGTAGTTTGTATACAGTCTGTTCTGAGTTTCATATGTTCTGTAGCCTGAAGGGATATACAGATTAAGTCCTTCTGCTGCCGCAGCATTCTGCATGTCACTGAATGCAGAATAGACATCTTCCACAAGCTGTTCACCACCGGGAACGGTTATCATATTTGCAGGATAATATGATGGTCCTACTGCATAGGATTTGTTGATAACCAGTACCCTTCCGTATTCACAGTCAAAATATGTCGGCTGAACATCTTCAGATGGTTTTTCCTGAACCGGTTCACTTTCAGAAGAAGCCTGCGTCTCCTCCGGAACAACCTTTTCAGTTTCCTCTTCTTTTTTGCTGACTTTCGGCTTTATAGTTTGATTTGTCTGAATTGTTTCAAGTGTGGCTTTCGTCTCCAAAACCGACTCCTCTGTTTCTTCCGCTGCATCAGTAACCAACGTTTCAGAAGGTTCTTCTGTCGAAATTCCGCTGTCTACAGTCATAGGAATATTTTCTTCACTTCCGCATCCGGAAACAGCTAATGCTGCCGTCAGCAGAGAAATAAAACTAATTGATTTTAAATATTTTTTCATTTAATAAAAACCTCACAATTAACCTTTCAGATAAAATCAAAATAAATCTGAAAAAAATAAACCAGCTGTGCTGAAATTAAACCGGTACTTCCTGTTTGTCCTCAGGTACATCAACTCCGAGAAGAACCTGGTCCTTCGTAACATATCTCTTAAAATGTGCAAGATCTGCAATATCTACAGTTCCGTCTTTGTACACATCTGCGTTTTTCAGAAGCTGCTCATCAGTGATCTCCTCTGAATCCATAAGCTGAAGTGAAAGCAATGTAAGATCTGTAAGATCTGCAACACCGTCTCCGTTAAGGTCACCCGGATCAATGCCTTCCTCGATCCACACTGCCTTGAATTCAGCAGAACCTCCGACTTTTTCATTTTTTACCTGTGCCTGTTTTCCCGGCTCATAGTAACGTCCTAAACTTTCCCATCCTAAAAGCTTACAGCCGCTCTTTGAGAAACCTTCTCCGTCATGAAGTGTAATATATGAATCATACTTTGCAGAAGAAAGCTTTGTTTTTCCGCTTCCGCCGTTAAGATTATAGGTAACTGTAATAAAATCAGGAGCCCACAGCGCAAGAAGTGTTGTATCATGATCAGGAATAATGAAAACATCACCTATCTTGTATTCTTTGCCTGTAGAAAGATCTCTCCATCCTGTCATGGAATATCCTCTTCTCATAACCTTTGAAGTATCTTCAAGGTCATTTTTTAGTCCCGGATATTTTTCGGCTGTAACCTTCGGTTCGTTTCCGACACCCTCATAATCGCCTGACCAGTATGTGATAGTAACAGGAGAAAGCCAGTAAATTTCTGCTTGAACATCCTCTTCAGGCATTACAAAAACAGAATCCGGAGGATAGTAAACACCATTCATCAGGAGTCCGCGGTATTTTGCGCTGCCCTTGTATGTAGCAAAATTATCGATCTTTATCTCAGTACCGGCAGGTATTTTTTTATCTGAAAAAGGAAACGCATATTCCTTGCATTCTTCAGAATATGTAAGCGAATAAAGTTTTGAGAAAACAGCTGTCAGCTTAAGGTCGTGATCCGGCATAGTGATCACTTCGCCTCGCTGATATACCTTTTCACCATCTGTCCAGCCGCTGTGAACATAGCCGTCCTTTTTAAGTGCCCATACAGAAAGCTTTACTTCTGTTCCTGCTGCTGCAGAAGACTGGTCGTCTACTTTTCCTATTCCTCCGTCAGCATCATAAAAAATGCTGAAGCCTTCAGAATCAGGAGCAGTTGCTGTTGCCACATTTGCTGTGGTTTCTTCTGCTGCAGATACCGTGGCTGCATTTGCTGTAGTTTCTTCTGTTGCATTTGCATTTACTGCTGCAGGTGCTGATGTCAGCATGACCGGTGCATCATCAGTATCCTCCGCAAAAACAAAACCGGATACTGCCAGTGCATTTGCACAAAGAACAGCTGCACAAAGTGAGGCTACTGCTTTAAATTTTTTCATTCTTTCAAATCCTTTCAACTTTAATAAATATCTAAGTTGCCTAACACAACATCATCCCGATGATCAAATCGGGAACTGGCTCTTTCCTTTTACTGATTCATCTAAAACCAGTGGGATATCACGGTCTACTATGACCTGACCATATATGTCCGTTACCCTGAAAGTAAAAGGACCGGCTCCCATTTCCATGCTTTCAAAATAATTATACGGTCGCCTGTTTATTTCAACAAACTCCCCGTCTTCGTTTAAGTATTCAAGTTTGGATATCGGATAACGATGATTCAAAACCTGAACCCCACACCAGAAGGGACTGCTCCCCTCCTTGAATCTGTAGCTGACAGGCTCGTTTTCTGCACTGTCAAGAGGAACTATCTTCCAGCTGACAGGAACTCTTCCCTTTTCGACAGGTGCAATAAGCGGAAACGCATCGGTATAGAGATCAAGATCGCCTTTTTTTCCTTCAGGCAAAAGATCTGTGACCAGCATGTTTATCGTTCCAAGTTCGCCTGTTACTTCAAGATATGCACCTGCAAGTCTTGCATCTGCATAATCTTCAAGATTCATTGCCACTATCCAGTAATCTCTTGAAACAGGATCCAGCATTGCACATCCGCCTTCATATCCGCCTCCGTAGAACGTACCTTCACCTGTGTGAACGGTTCCCTTCGGTTCAAGAATGGCAGAAGTATCAATAGGATAACTCTCCTCAATAACATCTTCTGATTTATTTTCACATGAAAGAAGAATATCGACAAGTTTTATCAGATCCAGTACAGATACTGTCGAATCTCCGTTAACATCAGGATCACCTTTGACAGATCCATCGTTCAAAAAATATTTTTTCAGATGAATAAGATCCAGAATATTAACCGTTCCGTCTGCGTTTATATCGCCTTCTTTTCCTTCTGCATAAACAGAAAATCCGGACAGTGACATAACAATTCCCAGAAATAAAGCTGTAATTTTTACGGATCCATGCATAAATATCAGCATCCTCTCAGTAATAATACAACTGACTTTTCCCTGTTCTGTTTTATTATAGCATAAACATAAAGAGTAGTAAATGTATTTTTATATAAAATAATTCTGATTTATATAAAAAATCTCCTTGAAAACGCCTCAGACCTTAGCTGTAGTTTTCCATAAAGCCTTTTTTTATCAGTTCACGGCAGATGTCCGGATAAATTCTGACCGTCATTTCATTTTGACCGTTTCCTGTAAAATATCCAAAAAAGTATTTGTATTTTTTACCCTCGTATTTAAAAGAAATTATTTTTTTCTCATGGAATTCGAACGGAGTCATCAGAGGGTCTTCTATCTTTGAATAGTCAAATTCAACCTTGTCTATAATAAGCTTTTCATTTTTTACTTCTATAACACTGCAGAAATGAGAAATGTCATGAAGACACACCGGAACGGAAATTATCAGAAATATGATCATGATGACAGCTGCTGCAAGAAAAGGCAGCTTACTCGTATCGGTCACATACATTATCATCAATATGGTCGCCATGACTATCATTATTACAGCTGTTATTTTATAACTATCTACGCATTCTTTTATGTCAAGAAGAAAAGTGACCTCACCGGTATACTTGTCTTTCAGAATCTGATTCTGAGATTTTTTTCTTTTTTTATCATTTAATTTTTTTATTATTTTATTCTTGTTCACATTTCCTCCTCTTTAAATATGTGCTTAAAAAGCTGATCATAATAAAAAATGCAGCCGGAATACAGCTGCATTTTTATTGTTTTTAATATGAGAACTGATTATTTGACCGGTCCGAGTGATTTTACATTTGCATCCTTTGAAATATACTGTTTGAAACGTGGAAGATCTGCAATGTCAACAGAACCGCTTCCGTCAACGTCGCCGGCTTCAAGATTTTTGATGGAAGAACCCGCAGTTCTTGTCATAAGATATACACTGAGAAGTGTAAGGTCTGTCAGATCTGCTGAACCGTCGCCGTTAAGATCGCCGTAAACAAATGCAGAATCTGCTTGAGATGAAGCGTTTCCTCCGTTTTTGGATTTGGTTGTTGTTACTGAAACCTCAGCATCAGGAGTGGTTGTAACAGTAGTTTCTTTCTTTTCAGTCTGTGAAGTTGCTTTTTCAGTTGTTGTAGTAACTTTCTTTGATTCCTTCGGAGCAGCTGTTGTTACCTCAGGAACTGAACCGTCAGGTTCAACACCGCCTACAAGAACACCGTCATCATATACACAGATGTTTGGAGTTTCTACTTCATTTCCGTTTCCGAAGAAAGCGTCATCCTCTTTATAGATCTTAAGACCCTGGTAGCTCCAGTCATTTGTCGGATCCCAGATGTCGCCCCAGTAGAGACCTAATATAAACTGATATTTCTTTCCTGAATTTGAGATCATGTATCCGTCCCATGATACTTCAAGATAGTATGTATCATCAAGCTTGTCATATTTGAAAGGTCCTGCTATAACACCGTCAACATCTTCAACTTCCATCTCTGACTGGTCATAAAGTTCCTTTGCATCAGTAATGGCATTAACACCGCCTGCAAGCTCACTTGTGTTGAAGTAGTAACGAACTGAAAGCTTATCAGAAGGCTTGTTTGCACCTGTGCAAACCTTGAAGGAAACCTTTGTAACACCGGCACCGTCTGAATGGATATCATCGATTCCGCATGCTTCTACCCAGTAGCCCTTTGATGAACCGCCCTCTTCATCTCCGCCTCTCTTTTCATCTTCAGGAGGGAAGTTCGGAGTCGGCTGCATGTCTTCTGTTCCGAAGAACTGGTAAAGACCTGCACAGGCACCTACGAAAGCTGCGTTATAGTCAATTGTAACTTCGTTTCCAACCCAGTCACTTGTAACGTCAGTATGTGAGTCATCTCCGCCGGGACCTCCTGCAAGAGCACCCCAGAGAATATGTTTGTGTTCACGCGGATCTTCTGCTTCGAGAAGTCCTGATGCAGCACGGTGATGAGGATATTTTACAGAGCTGTCGTTATAACCTACGATATAGCATCTGTTCATCGGGTTGTCACCCATAATATAATGCATCTGTTTCTGAGCCCATTCACTGTTTTCGCCGGGCTGACCGTTGTTCTGGTATTTGTCTATGAGAAGTGCGATAAGCTGCATAGCAGTGTTGTAACGTGCAGAACCCCAGATCTGAAGGAATGCATAGCCTCCTGCAGTTTCAAGTCTCTGCCATACAGGGATACATTTGTCAACTTCATCCCAGAAATCTTCATATACATACTGGTTTTTGCCCTGAGCTTCTCTGAGCATATTTACAAGATCAAGTTCAGGATGTTCCTGGTTTATAACTGCCCAGCGAAGTCCTGCACCGCTCCACATATCGTTCCAGCAGTAGCACCAGCCGGAAGGAGCATAATAATCATAATATTCAAGTGCTTCTTCAAGATATGATACGTCTCCTGTACATTCAAACAGCCATGAAGCAGCCCAGCAGTAGTCATCTTCCCATTTGTTTGAGAAATAGTATGCTTTCGGGCCATCAAGATTTTCAGAAAGTTCCTTAGGATTGTCATTTGCAAAATTCCAGAGTGCAAGAGCATAATCAAGTGATTTTTCTGCATATTCAGGATCTGTATCCTTGAAGTTAAGATAGTTTATTGCAAGAGAAGCAGCTGCTGAAACCACGTAGTCTGTCTGAGGCTTGTCTGCTGTAAGGAAGTAAGCAGGACGTGCCATTGAATCAACTTCAGGTGCTTCCCATACAGCATGGTCTATATCACCGTCGCCGACCTGATAGCAGTGAGCAACTACTTTTCCGTCTTCATCACGGAAGGTACATTTCATAAGATAATCGTTGAAGCATCTGACGATTTCTTCGATATGTTCATCCTGACCTGTCTTTTTATAGGCGTCTCTGAATTCGTAGTAACCCCAGCCAAGTGTTGCTGCAGCATAGTTTTCAGGCATACCGAACTCAACATGGTCACCTGCGTCATGGAATCCGCCTGCAACGTCAACATATCCGTCTCCGTCCGGATCAAGATATTTGCTGAGCTTGCTTATCTGAGCCTCAGACAGGTTAGTTCCGTTTTCCTTTGCATCCATAGGCTGAAGCGGAACCTTTGCGTCATATGTATGACAGTTTCCTCTCCACGGAAGACGGTTATGCTCCTCAACCTCAGTTCCGCACATGTTTGCGTCATAAAAATAAATGGAATACTGAAGTGCACGTGCATAGTCGTAATCAAGACCGGAATCTGTAACAACTTCACTTATCGGTGCTGCTTTCTGAGCTTCCTTGCTGTCCGCAGCCGTTGCCACAGATGAAGCTGCAGTTGAAGCAAGAAGAACCGCACTGACTGCAGCAGCTTTGATTCTTCCTAATAATTTAAAATTATTCATCAATTCGTTCCTTTCTACAAATAAACAAAATAATTCCCATACTTGAACCCCATTCCAATTTTCATTATATCATATAGAAAAATAATTGTAAACAGCATCCATATTCAATTTTAAACATGCCTTTTTATTGATTATATAAAAAAGAGTATAAAAAGGTGACGGATCACACTTGTTATACTCTTTTAGTTATTATTGTTATTGTCAGAACCGAATAATAAAATTACTCTTCAGCATATGACTGATCAAGAAGATTTACAGGTTCTTTTTCTTTCTTTTCAAGATATTTGTCAGCCAGGCTGTAAACAAGCTTTTCAAACTGGTCAGACTGTACTGAAAGAACCGAAAGTTCTTCCTTTATCTCATCGATCCTCGTTTTTTGCTCATCAGTAATGTTTTCTGTACCGTCTGATATGATCTCAAGCATTTCCTTCTGAAGTGAGATCTTTTCCTTTTCATTGTCACAGATCTTTTTAAGGGAATCCTGTTCGTCAGAAAGCTTTTTCGGAGCTTTGAGCTCCTTGATATCATCCAGCATTCCGGACGCTTCGTCACAAAGCTTCTGAGCTGTAACATTCTGTCCCTTTGAAAGCGCCTGTGAAATAAGGTCAAATTCCTCACAGTAGTCATCATATGAAGTAACCAGAGCTGAAGCATACTCCTTCGGGCTGAGATTTTCATCATCACATCCTGTCAGCAGGAACGCACATAGCATACTGAAAACACAAAAGCAAATACTTATTTTTTTCATATGATCAATCACCTGACTTTTCAAGTATCTTTTTAAGTGCATTGTAAGACTTCAGAACACCGCTCTCAAGTGATTTTCTTCTTGCAAGGCACTGGATATATTCACCGTTTTCTATGATATAGAAAAGATTTTCGTCATCAGGAGTCTGAATAAATTCAAGCTTATATGTTTCTCCGTTATGTTTTTCAACTGTAAATTCAGCATCAGGTTTATGTTTCAGATATTCCTCGTCAGGTTCGAAGCATAATTTTTCAAAAGTAAATCCTAACATTGAATTTGCAAGCTCTGCTGAAGCGGATGTCTGTTCATCATTTGCCTGGTCGATCTCGATACCGTCAAGAACAAATACATTTTCAGTTTCATGAGTAGGATCGTAGTGATAGTCAAATTTAAACTCTGTTCCGAAAATATTTCCTTTAAATCCGTCGAGATCTCCGAGATATGATTCATGGAGCTGATTGAACAGGAGATCATCAAGTGAGGTTCCGATGCATGCAATTGCAGGAACTGCAAAAATAAATACCTGATCTCCGCCTTTTTTCATTCCGTAAATATAGCTGACTCCGGCACTTCCCTGTGCAAACTCAGCAGGATCACCGAAAATATAATCTGCTTTCTTTTCTCCTGCTTCAATTGCAACTTCATATGAAGGCTTGTCAAATCCATACTTTGAAAGCTCGATCTTTCCTTCCTCAACAACAGCGGCACTCTCTGCTCTTGTAAGAGCATCAAGAAGTGTATTGAGTTTTGTAACTCCGACTCTTCCCTGCGGGAACGGTTCTTTTATGATCCATTCTCCGGCTGCATTTTTTGAAAGATCATATATTGTTTCTCCGGCTTCATAATACTTCAGTCCTGTGACCATTTCAATGGAAGCATTGATTATGTACGGGTCTATAAGTTCATTTCTGTCTGCAATGATATCATCAGCATAAAATGTGTCGATAATATATACAGAGTTTTCGCCTGTTACTTTTGCATAGTATTTTGTCTGTCCCGGTACAGCATCTCCGAACTCAATACTGTATTTTTTCGAATTGTCAAGCTTAACAGAAATTACAGTAGGATCGTCAAGTCCGTACTTGGCAAATTCACTTTCATCTGCTTCATCAATCAGAACACTTTCAGACTGAAGTTCAGCCATTTTATAGATTATATCATGTATCTTGTCAGGGTTTACAGATGAAAAAGAATCATCCTGTGACACCCATAACTGTTCAACATTGTCAAATTTAAAGGAGAAATCTCCTTCAGAGTTTTTAACAAATACCTCATCTGCATGTGAAGGGTCAAAAACAAATATTTCATTTTTATGAAGTTCAGCTTCTTTTTCAGCTTCTTTTTTCTTATTGCTTACTGAAACACCGATCAGTATTCCAACTGTGACCGCTGCAACGATCAAAAATGCAATAAATATTTTCAGATAACGCTTTTTCATGCATTTCTCCTCCTGAGCCAGATAACAACACCTGTTGATGCAATAAGAACCGGATAGATTATTATAATAACAAGAAGAATATTACCTGTTTTCTTGTCCGGAACAGAGAGGTAATCGTTCGAATGAACTCTTGTAGGATAAGCAAAAGAAGTGCCTTCCATCCATGAAACTGCCTGAAGGAAAACATATGGAGTCAGGATAGTGTATCCTTTTTCTATAACCTCATCAGTCATAAACTCTGCGCTTCCCATAACAAGTATCTTTGAATCGTTTCTTGTTGTATCCTCAGCATTTGCTCCGAGATAAAGAATACCGCCAAGTTCGTTTGCATCCTTTACAATACCGCCGCATATCTCACTCTTGGCAGAACTGTTAGTTTCGATAAGAGGTGTAACTATTAAGTCTGTGCTTGTGTCATCTGCACTCTTTGTGCTGTAAAAGCTTCTTGAAGGAGACATATAAAGAGGAAGTCCTCCGCTTGTCTCTGATATAGCCTTTGTAAAGTCGTTGTCCACGAAATTGCACATGATAGTATATTTGTCATCCGGTGCATAAAGTTCAGACTGTGTTTCATAGACTTTGTTGTAGTCCATTCCAATCTTATATGTTCCGAGAACTTCTTCTATATTTTCATACTGTATCTCTTTTGAGTTAGGAGAAAGAAGCATGATAAGATTTCCACCCTGTTTTGCATAATCAAGGAGAATATTTTTTTCCTGATCAGTTATGTCTTCCTTCGGTGCTGCATATACAACAACAAGAGCATCGTCCGGAACACTGCTTTTATTTGAAAGATCTATACCTTTCATTGCATAGTTCTGTGACTTGAGCAAACTGTTGAGCAAAGAATACTTTTCTGTTGCTATGGTATTGTGTCCTGAAGCAAAATATACTGTCGGAACCATCTGGCTGTCAAGATAATCTATAGCACCTATAAAATAAGATTCGCCATAGAACTCAAGGTTTTCTGTTTCTTCATTTCTTGCAAACAGCTGAGACGGGATAACGCTTCTTCTTACTTCGCCGCTTTCAAGAACTATATCGCCGGCTTTTATGCCCATAAGTCCTTCAGGATCAAGTTTTTTTGCAAGATCAGGATCTTTTACGATATCATATTCTTCAAGAGTTACTCTGTCATATGATGAGATCTGTTTTAAGCATTCTGTAAGAAGATCAGCCTGGGTATAAACCAGATCACCGGGTTCTGCCCTCTTTCCGTCTTCTCCTATGAAATAATCATCCATATCATAGAGAACATAAATTTTTATGTCATTCTGAAGATTTTCAAGCTTTTCATTTGCGGTCTCACTTAATGTAAATGTCTTGTTCGGAGTAAGGTCAACCTTCACATCAAAAACCTTTGAAAACAGAAGATATATCGGTATCATTGCCAGAAAGAGACAAACGGCGCCGAACCCTGCTATAAGGCTTATCTTTGCATCTTTTTTCATGTTCAGTTACCCCCTCTTCCATTTTCTTTTTTCAACTGAAATCATAGTCCATCCTAAAAATACGACTATAAACAGAATATAAAAGATTAAATCTGAAAGGCGGAATACACCTTTGGCAAAAAACTCAAATTTATTTTTCGGAGAAATTGCACCAAGGAATGATGCAAGTCCGCTGTGATTCTGAACGAAATCTGTCTGATAAATAATATCAAGGAAGTAAAGAGCAAGCATCGTTGCTTCGCCAAGAACTGCTGCTATGATCTGATTTTCTGTAAAAGAAGACATCAGCATTCCTACTGCAACGCAGCCCATGCCCCAGAAGAAAAATCCAAGATATCCGCAGAAAAGAGAGCCCCATTTTACATCACCGAAAATTGCTGTCATTATCGGGAAAAAGAATGTAAGAGCCATAATGAGGAAAAGAACAACTGCGATACCTAAAAACTTTGCCATTACGATCTTAAAAACATTTAACGGCGAAGACATCAGAAGTACTTCCGTATTTCCTCTTCTTTCCTCAGCAAATGTCTTCATCGTAAGCATAGGGATAAGAAAAATAAAATAGAAAAACTGACTGTAGAAAATAGCCGGGAACGAAAACGGAATATTGGTTGCATTCGCATTAAAAAGCCAGCTGATAAAGCTTAAAGAATACAACAGAACAAAAAGTGCACTTATCACATAAGCCAGAGGCGAATAAAAATATGACTGCACTTCCTTTTTTAACAAAGAGAACATAAGTGTAACATATCCTTTCTTAATAAATCTAAAAAATGATCATCACTTTTCAGCTTCAGAGGTTTTCTCCTCCTGCTCTGTGAATAATGTAGACGAAGCAGCACTTTTTCCGCGTGTGTAGCTTGCAAATACATCTTCGAGTGACTTGGTTTCCTTTTTGATCTCCTCGATCGAGATATCATTTTCAAGCAGTTTTGAAAGAATGGTTTTTCTGACATCATCACTTTCAAGATCAAGTCTGAATTCACTCTTGTTTTCATCTATAAAGTTAGCTTCAATAATTTCTGTAATTCCGTCAATACTCTCCAGAAGCTCCTTGCATTTTTCACATGCTGCTTCAACACGAAGAACATATATAGTCTTTTCAGTCTGGTTCGTAAGATTATTCTTGGAATCAACTGTTTTGATTCTTCCTTTGTCGATAATTACGATTCTGTCGCAAACTGCACTTACTTCCTGAAGGATATGCGAACTGAAAATAACAGTATGATCCTTTCTGAGCATATTTATAAGGCTTCTGACCTCCATTGTCTGGTTAGGGTCAAGTCCTACTGTAGGTTCATCGAGTATGATAACCTTAGGGTCTCCGATAAGAGCCTGCGCAAAACCAACTCTCTGACGGTAACCTTTTGAAAGATTCTTTATTACTCTTGATTTCATATCAGTGATCTTGAGCCTTGAAAGTGCTCTTGCCACCTGATGCTCACGTTCACTTTTCGGAACTTCCTTGATCCCGGCAACAAATTTCAGATATTCCTTTACTCTCATCTCAGGATAAAGAGGTGGAAGTTCAGGAAGATATCCTATTTTTTTCTTGACCTCTCTCGGATTTTCCTCCATGCTCATTCCGTCGATTAAGATCTGTCCGGATGTCGGAGGCAGATAACCCACTATCATGTTCATGGTCGTAGATTTACCGGCACCGTTTGGTCCGAGAAATCCGAGGATCTCGTTGTCATTGGCAGTAAAACTGATATCGTTCACCGCCGTGATGGAACCGTACTGCTTGGTAAGACTTTTGATTTCAATCATTTTTTCTTCCTCACGCCTTTCGTTTATTTCACTCTAACTTTTAACTTTGTCTGAATAAATATATAATAGTATTAATACTATATAAATAGTATATTTGGCAAAAGTTATTTTAACCGCTGTCTGTATGTATTATAATAGTATACGTCCGCAAATGTGTATACAGCTATTTTTTATTATCTCAAAAAATAGTTATAAAACTGTGAACAATCTATTACCAAATTACTAATCGCACATATCTCTCACCAATAAATCATTATAAAAGGCTTTTGTGTATATTATGTGTATAGAAGTGATATATGGCATGAAAATATTTGTACAATATTTCTAAAAAGAATCTCGAGCGTTAATATAACTTTTCTACATAAAAATATAAAAAATCTCTTTATTTGCAAATAATTGCTTTTTTATCATTATTCCAACTACCGTTAAAATCACATTTTAAAATTGTATATTTTTAAAAAAGATATCATATTTGCCAAAAACTAATAATTTTTTGTGGTTTTTCAGCTGATTTTTTTTACAATAATAAGAAATGTATATAAAATATTTTTCACAAGTTTGTACATTTATCGGGGGTTGACAAACAATTTATTGTGTATTACAATATTAAGTGTAAAGCGATTATGAAATTTTTATGTATTTTTGGTGGGAAAATTGTAATATCGTTTCGTATTCAAAAATGTAAAGTTTCATAGTCTCTGAGTTTTAGTCCGCATTTATTTATCACTGGTATTTTATTTTATTTTTCGAGAGGAGAATTAAGAAATGGTTCTTAAGAAAAGAATTCAGAAAACAGTTGCTTTCGCAATGTCTCTTTCCCTTATCGCATGTGCAGTTGCACCAATGACTGCTTCAGCTAAGTATCAGGGCAAGGCTGGCAGAACAAAAGCAGAAGCTTTTGGTGATGACACATACAAAAATATGTTTCTTTCACTTTATGATGATGTTGTAACAAACGGTGCAAAGAACGGTTACCTCGATGATGAAGGTATTCCTTATCATGCTCCTGAAACAGTTATCGTTGAAGCTCCTGACTACGGTCATGAAACAACATCAGAAGCTATGTCATACCTCGTATGGGTTGGTGCTATGCATGATCACCTCACAGGTAAGTCAGGCGAACTTGCAGCTGCCTGGAAGGTTCAGGAAAAAATGATTCCAAGTGAACAGACTGGCTTCATGAAGAACACAGCTCCTTCAGCTCAGTACAGCCCTGAAATGGATACTCCTGAAGAATATCCACAGCAGCAGAGCTCTTCAAATACAGGTAAAAACCCGCTTCATGCTGAAATAGCTCAGGCTTACGGCAGTGACAAGGGTCTCTACCTCTTACACTGGCTCGGTGACGTTGATAACTGGTATGGTTACGGCTCAGGCACAGACTTTACATTTATCAACACATTCCAGAGAGGTAAAGAAGAATCATGTTTCGAAACAGTTCCTCACGGATGTATCGAAGAACTTAAGTTCGGTATGAGCGGACGTGGTGTTAAGGGTGTATTCTCAACAGAAACTTCTGTTGCTGAACAGTGGTCATACACAAACGCTCCTGACGCTGAAGAACGTTCAATCCAGGCTGTTTACGAAGCAATCAGATGGGGCTGCGATGACTCATCAGTAAACGCTCTCGCTTCCAAGATGGGTGACCAGCTCAGAAACGACATGTTTGATAAATACTACAAGAAGATAGCTGTTGATACAACAGAAACATCACCTTCTGAATCAGGCTACGGCGGATGTCATTACCTCATGTCATGGTATACATCATGGGGCGGCGCTATGGACGGTGCATGGACATGGCAGATTGGATGCAGCCACTCACATATGTTCTATCAGAACGCAGTTTCTGCTTATGCTCTTGCTAACAATTCAACCCTCAAGGGCGGAATGAAGGGCAAGAACGCTGCAACAGACTGGGAAAAATCATATGACAGACAGATGGAAATGTACGAATGGCTCCAGACTCCGGAAGGTCCTTTCGCAGGTGGTTGTACAAACAGCTGGAACGGAAGATATGATGCATATCCTTCAGGACAGGCTACATTCTATGATATGGCATTCCTTGTTCATCCTGTATATGCTGACCCGGGTTCAAACGGCTGGATCGGAAACCAGGTATGGGCTACACAGCGTATAGCTGAACTTTATCAGATCGCTGCAGAAGACGGCGACTCAGCAACAGCTAAGAGATGTAAAGCAATGCTCGACAAGTGGGTTGGCTGGTTCGTTAAGAACATTCAGTGGAACTACACAAACAAGGATACAGGTGAATTAATGCCGTTCGCTATCCCTGCAACACTTAAGTGGGATTCAAACTGCATGCCTGACACATGGAAAGGTTCACCTTCTGCTAACTCCAACCTTACATTCACAATCGAAAACTACGGTTCATCAGACGTTGGATGTATTACATCACTTGCTAACACACTTATCAACTATGCTTCAGCTGAAGGCGTAACAACAAGCGGCGGCAGCGAATTAGGTGTTCAGGCATTTAACGTAGGTAAAGCTCTCATCGATATCGTTTGGGACTGCTACCGTGATGATATCGGTATCTCATGGTCAGAAGAAAACGGAAGCCTTAAGAGAATATTCGAACAGCCTGTTTGGGTTCCGAAGGACTATGACGGAAAGATGCCTAACGGCGATCCTATCAAGAACGGTATCAAGTTCATCGATATCAGAACACAGTACAGAGATGACTCTACATTCAATGAATTAGAAGATTACTATAATGCTAATGGCGGTACTGAAGGATTTGAACTCAACTACCACAGATTCTGGCATGAAGGCGATGTAATGATGGCTATCGGTATGATGGCTGACCTCTTCCCGGATGCAGAACCTGTTAAGGGATATGAATTTGATCTTGAATATAATGATCCTGCTACATTCTCAAAACCATTATTTACAGAAAGTATCGTTGACGGAATTTCTGGCGGCGGCAACGGCGGTAAGACTGATGAAACAACAGGTAAGACCGATGAAACAACAGGTAAGACTGATGATAATACAGATACAACTGATCTTATCTACGGCGACCTTAACGGTGACGGTACAGCAGATCTTACAGACCTTACACTCCTCAGCGTATACCTCATGACAAAGAAGGCTGGTTCTTCAATCAAGAACCTCAAGGCTGGTGACGTTGACGGAAGCGGCGAAGTTGATATCGCTGACCTCCCAAGATTCAAACAGTTCATCTCAAAGGATTCCAAGGTTACAAAACTTGGACCGCAGTGATTATTGATTTAAATCGATAACTAAATATTATTTATCCCCTGCCTGATTTATCGGGCGGGGGATATTTTTTGCTTTTAAAATATTTTATCATTTATAACAACACAGAGGATATCCC
>JAZQPR010000016.1:0-4516 GCA_045628605.1 Oscillospiraceae bacterium | reverse complement strand
GAGATTGAATCATTGGCTTCAATTCCGTCCAGTGCAGATGAAATGTTGTATGTTCCGCCGGTAGCCTTAAGATCGTCTTTACATGAGATACCGTTTCCGTATGCAGAACCAATATTAAGAGTACCTGTTCCGTTAAGTACTATGTCATCTTTTGAATAAATAACAGCATCAGTATTAGTGTCTCCGTCAGAATTGAAGCTGCCGGTTACGGTAAGCGTATTTTCTCCAAGTGGTGAGATAAAACACTTGTCTGCTGACTTTACATAAATAACAGGAAAGCTGTTATTTGAAATTTCGGCATTTTCAAGAACAATCTGAACCTTGTCAGTTTTATCGGCATCAACTGTAACAGTAAAATCTGATGCATTTCCTGTGAGATAGTAAACGCCTTTTTCGGTTACGGTGTATCCTGAACTGTTTTCTGCGTTTATCATGATTACTTCTGAAAGATCCGGCGTAAGAGTAAGGTCACGTTCAGTAAACAAATCTGCTGTATTTGTATTTGCAGTAACTGTTTCTACGCTGCCTGAAAGCATTACAATCTCTCCGGAACGGTTTTCCTGAGTTTCATATACAGTTTCAGACGTTGTATTTACAGTTGTATCAGATGACAGTTCGGTATTTTTTTCATCTGATACAGTCGTATTTTGTTCTGATACTGCTGATGCTTCTTTATTAACTGATGAAATATCGGATAAATCATTCTGTGAACATCCTGTCATAGCTGACATTGCAAGAATCATTGCCCATACTGTTGCCATATTTTTATTATTCATAAGAAACCTCCTGATTTTTTTAAAATTTTGTTTTCCTTTGTCTTAATTATATCTTTCATTCCTAAATCAAAACTAAATTTAATCTGAAAGCTGTGTGAAAATTCAGTATTGTGTTTTACAATAACGGAAGAATAAATTTTACAAAAATCTTCTGTTTCAAATAAAAAGATTGTATAAAAGTACCTTTGAAAATGAGCGTCAGAATATGCTAAAATATAAAACAGATGTGTAGCTTTTAAGCGTAAGTCCAATCGAAAAAAGCTGCACTGTTTTATGATTATAATAATGCGTGTGGTTTTTAAGCTGCACGCATTTTTTTATAAAGAGAGGTACGTCTATGGAAAACACCGGACAGAACAAAATGGCGGAAATGCCTGTAAAGAAGCTAATGCTGTCAATGGGGATACCTATGATTGTTTCAATGGTTCTTCAGGCGGTATATAATATCGTTGACAGTGCATTTGTATCAAATATGGCTGAAAACGGAGAAAATGCTCTGAATGCACTTACACTTGCATTTCCGCTGCAGATACTTATGGTGGCTGTTGGAATAGGAACTGGTGTGGGTACAAATGTGCTGGTTGCTAAGAGTCTAGGCATGAAAGAAAATGAACGTGCAGATAAAGCAGCAGGAAATGCTGTATTTCTTGCGTTTGTAATCTATATTGCATTTTTGATTTTCGGAATATGCGGCTCAGGTATATATATTCGTTCACAGACTTCAAATACCGAAATAGCGCAGATGGGTACAGACTATCTTCGTATATGCTGTATTTTTTCCTTCGGAATGTCGTTTTTTGCAGTATTTGAAAAGCTGCTGCAGTCCACAGGTCATTCCGTATATTCAACAGTTGCACAGATAAGCGGTGCTGTTACAAATATTGTACTTGATCCGATAATGATTTACGGATGGTTTGGTTTGCCGTCTATGGGTGTGAAAGGCGCTGCATATGCTACAGTAACTGGTCAGATTGTATCTTTTGCTGTGGCTCTGATTTTTCATCTTAAGGTAAATACTGCAATAAGTATGAAAATGAAATATTTCATGCCGTCAGCAAAAATTATTAAGATGATTTATTCAATCGGACTTCCAGCTATTATTTCACAGGCACTTATTTCCGTGATGACTTACGGACTTAATCTGATTTACGGAAGTATCGGAGAAAATATGGTTACTGCGTACGGACTTTACTACAAAATACAGCAGTTTCTATTATTTGCAGCCTTTGGTATGAGGGATGCGATAATGCCGGTTACAGCATTCAGTTACGGTATGGGTGACAGGAAGAGAGTTCGGGATTGTGTGAAATACGGACAGATTTACACAGCAGTCATTATGCTTCTGGGATTTGCCGCAATTGAAATACTTTCTGTTCCGTTCTCGGAAATATTCGGACTTTCAGGTGAAACACAGCAGCTGTGTATAAGTGCTATGCATATTATTTCGATATGCTTTGTTTTTGCGGGAGTAAACATTGCATTTCAGGGAGTATTTCAGGCGATGGACGGAGGACTTGAATCTCTTGTTGTTTCATTTTGCCGACAGATAATATTTGTATTTCCGTTTGCATTTTTATTTTCATACATTACCAAAAGAAATCCTGATATAGATTTTATTTCATGGTGGACTTTCCCGATAGCTGAAATTCTGACAGCAATTGCTGCATTTTTCCTTTTCAAAAGATTATGGAAGAATAAAAATTTCAGTTAGAGCATTTTGTTTTCGACCTTGACGAATCAGAAGTTGAGGATTTTGTAAAAAACAAAATGATGAACAGAAATAAAAAAAACCTGAGAAAGCTCTGCATGGCTTCTCAGGTTTTTTTACTGAAAATTTAATCTGAAAGCTTTGTGAAAATTTAGCTGTAATTTAGGATTGTATATTATAATTATGGTATAATCAGTAATACAGGAGGTTGATACCATGAGAATACTTATTGCAGAAGATGAAACAGACATTGCAGATGCACTTGTAACTATAATGCAGAAGAACAGTTACAGTGCGGATGCAGTATATAACGGAAGAGATGCACTGGAATTTGCGCAGAGTGGAAATTATGATGCAGTGATACTTGATATAATGATGCCTGAAATGGATGGTATAGAAGTACTGACCGAAATCCGTAAATCAGGAAACACGGTCCCGGTTCTGCTGCTTACAGCTAAAAGCGAACTTTCCGACAGAGTAAACGGATTGGACTCAGGTGCTGATGATTATCTTCCAAAGCCGTTTGCAGTATCAGAACTTATGGCAAGAGTCAGGGCTATGCTCAGGCGCAGAAGTGACTACCAGCCGGATATCACTTCTGTAAACAATGCAGAACTTAATAAATCAACAATGGAAATACAGTATGCAGGCAGATCTGCAAGACTGGTTGCAAGAGAGTTTCAGGTGCTTGAAACTCTTATGGACAACGCCGGAAGAATAATAACAACTGATTATATGATGGAGCATATATGGGGCTGGGAAAGCAGTGCTGATGTCAGCATAGTATGGGTAACAGTTTCCGCAATCCGAAAAAAGCTTTCGGAAATTAATGCACCTGTAAACATAAGGACTGTACGCGGAGTCGGATATGTTCTGGAGGAAAATTCATGATTGAGAAAATAAGAAAAAAGTTTATAGCTTATACTATGCTTGCTGTAATCTCCGTATTTTCAGTCATTATAATGAGTATAAACGGACTGTTTCTGTACAGAACAGTAAATGAACTTGATTCAGTCACTCAGATAATTGCAGATTCCGGAGGAATCCTGAGAAAAAATAAAATTTTTGACCATGCAAGAGAGGAAATTATAAGAGACGATAATACTGAATTTCATAAAGACAATGAACTGTATCCTGACCGAAGGATTTTTAAAAATAAAGAGATGCCTTATGCAACGAGGTATTTCTTTGCAGTGTATAACACTGAACTGGAACTTACTGAAATCAATCTTGACAACATCATTTCCGTTGAGCAGGAGGACGCTGAAAAACTTACAGATACTCTTGTAAAAAAAGGAGTATCTGAAGGCTGGAAAAACAGCAGGCGATACCGTGTTTCAAAGACAGAAACAGGATATATGGTCATTGTACTTGATGCAGAAAATCAGGTGAGTTCAATGCTTTCCATTCTTATAATAACATTTCTTGTCAGTCTTGTTTCTGCAGTGGTACTCTATATAATAATCAGAGTGTCTTCCAAAAAAGTCATACGCCCTATTGCAGAAAGCTATGAAAAACAGAAGCAGTTTATTACTGATGCCGGACATGAACTTAAAACACCTCTAACGGCTATTTCAGCCAATATGGAACTTGTAAAAATGACATCCGGTGAAAACAAATGGACTGATGCTGTAGCACGGCAGACAGATAAAATGACAAAACTGATCAATCAGCTGATACGTCTTTCTAAAATGGATGAGGATTCTTTCGGCTATGAAATGAATGAGTTTTCTCTTTCAGAAGCTGCAGCTGATACTGTTGATTCCTTCGGAGGTGTAACCGATAGCAAAGGGATAAAGCTTATAACAGATATTAAGTCCGGAATTTCAGTAATTAATGATGAAGCTGCTGTACGTCAGATTATATCTGTTATTATGGACAATGCAGTCAAATATTGTGATGAATACGGTAAAATATCAGTATCGCTCAGTCGTAACAACTATTCCATATCCAAGAATAAAGCTATCCTGACCATTCAGAATGATTTTGCAGATACGGATAAATTTGATCCTGAAAAAGTATTTGACAGATT
>JAZQPR010000015.1:0-29709 GCA_045628605.1 Oscillospiraceae bacterium | reverse complement strand
ACTTAATGTTCCTGTTTTCGGTATTGTTAAGGACGGAAAGCACAGGACCAGAGCAATTTCCACCGGAGGAGAGTCTTTCTCTCTGTGACTTGATTATTTCGAGGTGTTCAGGGTTGATCTCCGGAACTACCATTGGAACGTCATCTGTAAATCTGTGTGCTGAGTTGTTTGAAACTACAGGGCATTCTGCCTTTGCATATTTTTCTTCGAGTGCCTTGATCTCATCTTTTTTCATGTCAACAGCGCAGAATACAAAGTCTACCTGTGATGCGATCTCATCGATATCAGCTGTTGCATCATAAAGAACCATGTTCTTCATTGATTCAGGCATTGGTGTGTCCATAGCCCATCTTGAACCTGCTGCTTCTTCATAGGTTTTGCCCTTTGAACGCGGTGAAGCTGCAAGAACCTTTACTGTGAACCACGGATGATTTTCAAGCAGAGTAGCGAATCTCTGACCAACCATACCTGTTGCACCGATAATACCGACATTAAAATGTTTCATAAAAAATGACCTCCGTTTGTTTTTGCTGATTGATTTTGGATTTTGTGGTTTCGGTTTTAAAAGCAAAACTAAGCTTTTTAAATAAAAAAACCGGTAAATAATTTACCGGCTCATCGTTCAATATAATCAGAAAATAAAGGTGCGAAATAAAACACCGATAGCTCTCCATCACACTGAATGATGACAGTTGCATACCTGTTCGGCATACAACCAAAACATATCGTACCAAAATATGTTCTTCGGCAGCATCACCTTTCACAGAAGCTCATAACGGAATGGTTTTCCTTGCACTCTGCTACTATTCTTTGCCGCGCCTCTACCTTATATAAATAATATCACTATCCGTCTTCAATGTCAACAGTTTTTTCACACTTTGTCATTTTCCTCATATACCGTGCATATAGAAAATAAGTTTTTGTTTATTACTTAAGAACAGGTGTTTTCTTTTGCATATCACAGTTCATTGCACTTGAAATTGAACACAAATTATGATAATATTAATAGTGCTGGCGTAATTTAAGCAATTACGAAATTTACGGACTTTATTAATAAATATTAATTTTATAAAAGGAGCAGACCCGATTAAAATGAAAACTTCCGATTTTTTCTATGATCTCCCTGAAGAGCTCATTGCTCAGACACCTGTTGAACCTAGAAATGCATCACGTCTGATGGTTTTGTCAAAAGAAAATGACAGCATAGAGCATAAACATTTTTATGATCTTCTGAGCTTTCTGAAAAAAGGTGACACACTTATTCTGAACGATTCACGAGTTCTTCCTGCACGTCTTTACGGTGAAAAATTAAATACAGGCGGAGCCATGGAATTTCTTCTCCTCGAGCAGAAGGGCGACAAGGTGTGGGAAATCATCTGCAAACCGGGACGTAAGGCAATACCCGGCGCAAAATTTGTTTTCGGAAACGGAAGAATGACCGCTGAGGTAAAGGAAGTTAAGGATGACGGGAACCGAATAGTTGAATTTTCATGTGAAGGGAATTTTTTTACGGCTCTTGAGGAGATAGGACAGATGCCGCTCCCGCCGTATATAACAAAAAAGCTTGAAAACAAGGAACGTTATCAGACTGTTTACTCAAAGGAACTTGGTTCTGCGGCTGCTCCTACGGCAGGACTTCACTTTACAAATGAGATGCTTGAGCAGATAAAGGAAATGGGAGTAAATATCGGGTATGTTACTCTTCATGTCGGACTTGGTACGTTCAGACCTGTCAAGGTCGATGATGTTTTAAATCATAAAATGCACAGTGAGCATTATTATCTGCCTAAGGAGACGGCTGATCTTATAAATAAGACAAAGGCTGAGGGCGGAAGAGTTATTTCTGTAGGTACTACTTCGTGCAGAACGCTTGAAAGCGTTGCAACGTTTTATGGGGAGATAAAGGAAGCTGAAGGGTATACGGATATATTTATTTATCCGGGGTATGAATTTAAAGTGCTTGACGGGCTTATTACGAATTTTCATCTGCCGGAGAGTACTCTGATCATGCTGGTTTCGGCGTTTTATGGGTATGATAAGACTATGGCGGCATATAAAAAGGCTGTGGAGGAGAGATACAGGTTTTTTAGTTTCGGGGATGCGATGATGATTGTGTGATTTTTTTATATTTATTTGTTGAGTCATAGTGGGGGCAGTTACCGGGAGCTCATAGGTTTTTGCAGGGCTTTGCGGTCGCCCTGCACCTTCGCGATGCATGGGGCTTGACGATAGCTTTCAATACCAAAAAGAAAGGTTGTTTTTATGTATACACTTATTAAGAAACAGGGAAAGGCGAGGCGTGGGAAGTTTGAGACGGTTCATGGGACGTTTCAGACGCCTTGTTTTATGAATGTCGGTACTGCGGCGGCTATAAAGGGTGGGGTTTCTTCGATTGACCTTGCTGATGATCTGAAAACTCAGGTTGAGCTGTGCAATACTTATCACCTGCATCTGCGTCCGGGAGATCAGATAATCAAGCAGATGGGCGGGCTTCATAAGTTTATGAACTGGAATAAGCCTATACTTACGGACAGCGGCGGATTTCAGGTGTTTTCACTGGCTAAGCTCAGAAAGATCAAGGAAGAGGGAGTTTATTTCAACTCACATATAGATGGCAGAAAGATCTTTATGGGACCTGAGGAGAGTATGCAGATTCAGTCAAATCTCGGCTCGACCATAGCCATGGCGTTTGATGAATGCGTTGAAAACCCGGCTCCTTTCGAATACTCGGAAGCTTCATGCGAGAGAACCACCAGATGGCTTATCAGATGCAAGGAAGAAATGAAAAGACTTAACAGTCTTCCGGATACAATAAATCCGAATCAGATGCTCTTCGGTATAAATCAAGGCTGCACATACGACGGACTCAGAGTAAAGCATATGAAGGAAATCGCTGACCTTGACCTTGACGGTTATGCTATCGGCGGACTTGCCGTCGGAGAAGCAACTGAGGATATGTACAGGATCATAGAGTCGGTTGAGCCGTATATGCCTGTAAACAAACCAAGATATCTCATGGGAGTAGGTACTCCTTCAAATATTATAGAAGCTGTTGCAAGAGGCGTTGACATGTTCGACTGTGTTATGCCTAGCAGAAACGCAAGACACGCAACAGTATTCACATGGGACGGCATCATGCATCTTACAAACAAATGCTATGAAACTGACCCGAAGCCTATTGATGAGCGATGTGACTGTCCTGCATGCAGAAACTTCTCACGTGCATACATCCGTCATCTTTTCAAGGCTCAGGAGATGCTCGCCGGAAGACTCGCTGTAATGCACAACCTGTACTTCTACAACACTCTCACTGAAAAAATACGCGAAGCAATAGAAAATGACACTTTTGACGAATTCAGAGCCGAATACTCCGAACGTCTGGCAAGAAGGATATAAATATGTTCACAACTGCAATTTTTGACCTTGACGGTACGCTTATAGATTCACTTGAAGATATCGCAGACGCTGTAAACTACGGTCTTGAAAAAATGGGATACAGCACTCACCCGCTCTCCGCTTTCAAAGGATTTGTCGGAAACGGAGCAGTAAAACTCTGTGAAAGAGCACTCGGCGAACATGCGGATGAAGAGAAAACCCAAAAGCTTCATGAATATTTTTCTCTTTATTACAACGAACACTGCATGGATAAAACCAAACCGTATGAAGGAATACACGAACTTCTGAATACCCTTAAAAACAACGGCATAAAGCTCTGCGCTGCGTCAAACAAGCCGCATGATTTTACAAAGCTTCTGATAGAGAAAATATTTGGCGAAGGCACTTTCTCTGTTATTTTAGGAAAACAGGCATCGAGACCTGTAAAACCGGATCCTGCAATTATTTCCGATATTTTAAAGGAACTTGGTGAAAATAAAGAAAATGCAGTAATGATAGGCGACTCAAACGTCGACATCACTACCGCATTAAACGCAGGTATCACTTCAATAGGCTGCGAATGGGGATTCAGGACCAGGGAAGAACTACTCCTGGCAGGTGCAGAATACATAGTATCCTCACCGGAAGAAATCGCTAAAATAATCCTTAAATAAAAAACAAAAAGTCGGTACAAATTTTTTTATACCGGCTTTTTCATATAGAAGTGATATAATAACAAATCCTTTTGAAGGAATTTGATAACCTGGGAATTATACTTTTCTCGTCTTTTATTATATTTTCTAATAATGTTTTATTTATGTTCAAATCACGAAAAAATAGTGGCAAAAACGAACCCTTTATTTCTGTTTCGATTTTCATCTGTGTTTTACAGTTCTAATGATCTGAAACAGATTCTTTCCGCAACACTAAAGACATGAAAGGCAAATATTTCAATTACTTTTTGGACTTCAATTACATTAAATTCTTTACTTAACATTTTAATACCTCCCAAAATCACCATTTTTCATTTAAATACAAAGAGATCTTATTTTGAATTATTTCTGCTGTTTTATCTGATGACTGATCACCACTCAAAAATCTTGTTATTTCATCATCAAGAATATCTTCTATATGAGAATCACAAATATCATATCTGCTGACTTGCTCAAGTTTTCTTATTATCGTATCATCAATATACTCATCACTCATTGTTTTCAATGTGACCATTTTTCCGGAAGGATCAATCACGGAGCCGCCATACAGGTCATACAGATCTGATCTGTCTGACAGCATTCTGTTTCTAAGTGGATCTTTTAGTACCGGACAGGCATTTGTTATGCCGTTTTGATACTCATCTTCGAGAAATTTTTTTACAAACTTCCATGCCTCTGACTTATATTTTGTATTTGAAAAAATGCTTACAGTAAAATCCGAATTCATTATATTTTCACATGACGTTCTCCCGGGAATGCCGGTATACTTTGGTTCGTGCCCGTATTTATTCTCAAATTCAACTGCTTTTCTAAGATCACACAATGACAAGATCTCTAAAAACCGGTTTTTTTCATCATTTTGTTTGTTATTGTTTTCTTTTAATAATTCTAAAAGTGCATTAAAATCATCATTATTAAAATCACATTTTTTACTGTCCATATCAATAAACGCAGAGATATTTTTGTAAATTAAAATATCTTTCATTTTTTCACTATCGTTCATAGTTTTCAGATCTGATCTTTTGCATAATGTGATAAAACCGATCATATCATGATAATCTGCTGCAGTTATATCACCAGTACATTCTATGCTTGTAACATCAAATGAAACCGGGATCTTATAAATACCATCTTCATTTTGATATATTCTGAGAATATTATCAAAATAATCTTCCTTTTTAATATCTTTGTTCAAATATTCTGTCAAATCAATGCAATAGTCTTTTACCAAATAATCATTATCAGGATCACCAATCATAATATCAGGCGGATCTTTCAAAAATTCGAGATCATCTCTGTATTCTCCAAAATATATATCATTTGAATAATCCTTTAAAACTATATGATATTTTATGTTTTCAGAATTATAAATCTTAACAAGATTTATAATGTCAGATGAAAAAATTCCATTTCCTCCTACTACTATTTCTTTTTTGTTTTTGATCTGCTTTACTGTTTTATCATCTGCCATGGAAAGATAAACCATTCCTGTTTTATTTTCATTTAAGTCATTTGCGTATGCAAGAATATCATGATTTTTCATAATACATACTTTCTGAAATTCCAAATACAAATCCGATCTGTTCCATGTAGTAAGAACTTCTGTTTTTCCATTATAAAATCCACAAAGACTTTCATTTGAATAATAAAGGAAATCATATTTATCAAATCCTTCACACAAACTAATGGAATTACCAAAACATAAATCGGTTTTGAACAATTCTTCTTCTTTTTTTTCACTTAATTTTGAGAAGATCACTTTTCCATCATTATTCAAATAAGATAATACTATTCCATCATCAGCACAGCATACTGCATCGAAAAAGCAATAACTATCTTTAAAAACAGAAGAAAACAGTTTTTTCCCTTCTGATGAATACACATCAATATTTAATAACAAATTATCTTTATCAGAACTTATCAGATAAATATTTCCTTTTTTGTCCAACCGTAATCCTTCTGTTTCTAATCCGGATCCACCGTTAAATAAATCAACTGAATTATTCCACCAGTCTGAACATCTGACACAAAATGAATTATCAAATTTGTTATTTTCCAAAATATAAATTTGATCATCTTTAATATCGATATCATCTATTACCATACTATCTGAGGATGCGGACAGAGTGATGTTATCTGATATTTTGCCTTCATGATCCATATCAATTACAGTTATTTCTCCTGTTCCTTCAATAGTTTCCGAATCTGCAATAAGCATTCCGGCTGATTCATAATAACTGGTACTGTCCAGGTCTGACTCAACCGGCATCAGTTTTTCCATACTGTTTTCTTCCACTGAATATCCGTAAAAATATGAATCATCAACACATATACAGTCATATTTTTCTGCAGCTAAAGATACTATATTGTATTCTTCGGATATATTCAGCTCATAACCTGACAAAAGACTTCCGTCCTTCAAACTGTATTCATCAACATATAAAGAATAATCATCATTTTTATATACAAAACAAATATTTCCCGATTTATTAAAAAAAATATTTAGATACACTTCATGTTCAATACTATAAATATCAGATGAAAAAGTTATTTCACCATCCGAGGAATATCGGCTAAATGATACACTTATAATTTCACGGGATTCATCAATTGACGAATTCTGAATAACCAATTCATCACTATTCGAATCATACCGGAACTTTGAAAATTGCGATTTAAAAAATCCATAATTGGTTCCATTTTTGATAACACATGAGCTTACATCGAAAATCTTTGAACCTGCTGTTATTCCATATTGATTTTGTTTACAAACAATAATTTCAATATCTCCTGTTTCTCTGACAAAACAATCAGATAAACCTTCTCCGTATTCCAAATCAGCCTGATCTTTAATTTCATAATTATTTTTGTCTGCAATAATAAGTTTATTGTTATCCAAACTGCAGGCATTAATGATGATGAAATTATCAACTATTCTATAACAGTATGTTGAATATTCCGAACAAATATTATTTAATATCTCAGGATCCATAGAAAAGGTTTCAAATGAATACAGATCCAAAACACAGATCGAACGATCACATAAATATTTATTTTGACCGAAACCTGCAAGATATATATTTTCATCTGAATTTATTATTTTACTAACGCCTGATAAAAGATCAAATCTTTTGGATCTGTCACTTTGCTTAATATAATAGTTTTCATCATTTGCTGTATCATTGTTTTCAGCACATGATGCAAGCAAAAATATATTTACAAGAAAAAGTATACCGAAATAAATCCTTTTACAAAGCTTTCTCTTATCTTTCTTCATTTTACGACCTCATCATTTCGCTGATACTGTATTTTTTTAAAATACGCCTGTTTAATAAGGCATATATAAAAATGATAAACAATGATACTGTAATACATACTGATATTACTGATGTTAAAATTATTTTTAAAGGAACATTGCCTTCTATGCCAAAAACATCCGGAATATAGCTGTTAAAAGCAGACACTGCTACACTTACAAAAGCATAGCATAACAAGACCGCCGGCACAATACAGTAAAATAATTCTGTTATTTTTAATTTTATTATGTCTTTTTCTGTCATTCCCTGTGAAAACAACATCGCTATGCTTTTTTTATCCAGAGATACATACATCAAGATTACTATATTTAAAACTGAAACCAACATGATCGCTATCATCATAACATACAGAAGTTTATTGGTGTATATTCTCTGAACAGATATATTTGATAACACATCACAACTATAATTCTCTTCAAACTCCAGGCAATACTTTTCGAACAGATCATTTTTCAGATAACTGAAAGTATCATGATCATATTCATTAAAAGTAAGAACTATTCCACTTCCGTCTATTACCGTACCATCAGTTTTTTCAGAAAAATAAACCTGATTTGTCTCTGAGATAATGTCATAAAATTCTTTTCTTACTATTCCTGAAATCGTCTTTTCTTCGATAATATTTTCATTTCCTATCAATATCTGAATTTTTTTTCCGCACAATTTCGGCATTTCTTCTGAATTATTTTCTACGAATGAAAGAAGACTTTCACTTAGCATTATTTCATTCGAATCAGAAGGATAATGTCCGTAAAGCAGAACATCCGTATTATTATTTTCTTTTTTGAAGTTATTTATTTCTACATTCAATAACGGCTTCCCTCCGTCTGAAAATACATTTACCATCAAAGGAAGATCGGTACTATAATCATATGTCTTATCATCTATATTTAAGGAAATACTATAATCCTGTACTTTTTCGAAAAAATCAGCCCCTGCATACTGAAAAATGTTGCTTTGATATACTATTTCACATTCTGATACCAAACTGTTTGAAAATATATTTTTTTTAAGTTCATCAACAGTATCATAAGAAAAATTTACAGGAATTTCTGCGTACATTGCTAATTTATCATTGAACTGAACACATGTTTTTTTATACAGATAATCAGTATACAGTGAAAACACAGATCCGGATGATAAAAGGGAAAAAACAAGAAACATACTGATCATCAGCTGAAAAAAATATCCTGCCTTTTTCGTTACATTATATAATCCCCATTTAAAAAAAATACTATTCATTATTCCTTTCCTCTTATAACATCTGTTTCTTTAAATTTCTTCAGTTTAATATACAAAAATACAGAATTTGCCAATATAAAAATACTCATTACTGCAACCATAAAAATCAATGCACTTACCGAAAACGAAGACAACTCAAAATTCATACCAGTCATATGTTTCATCATCTCCTCAACAAACTTATACAGTCCGGACATCGCCAAAGCCGATAAAGATGCTGATAAAAATACCATACTTTCCATAATTAATGAATAAATACTGACTATTTTCCTTACCGGCATACCAAGAATCAAAAGCAATGAAATATAGTGATCTCTTTTGCTCAAAATAAGTCTGATGTATGTAAAAAAGAGTATCAGAGAAATACCCATGATCATTATGCTTATAGTAAACAAAATAATAAGAATGTTATAATAGTAATTAAGATAATCATCAATTTGTGTTATATTGCTTGAATAACTTATACCAAACGAATCCAGCTTTAAAGCAATTTTTTTACTTTCCTTATATGAATAATTTACAGCAAATGCATTTTTTCTTGTTGATATATTGAATGTTCTGAATACATCTTCATAACTACTAATATTAGTAAAAATATCCGGAATATTTACTGCATCTGAATAAATTCCTTCGATTTTTAAATTGACAGTATCATTTTCCACGCTTTCCAAATATATAATATCTTCACAATTAAAATTATTTTTCATAGCAATAGATTTACTTACCCAGACCGGATAATATCCGTCTGCTGATATGTCAGGATCACGAAACTCTTTTCCCTTTAATATACTGTTTTTCATCAGTTCATAATAAACAGAGTCATTTCGCCTGACATAAGACAAGTTTTCATTTAACGGCCCGTTTTTTGTATACAGACTGACATTTTTTTCAAAAAATTCTGAATAATCAAATTTAATATCTACATATGAAAAATTCATGCTATCGATATTCTTTAAAGAAACTGATCCTATATTTTGAATTTGAAATGTAATTGGATCTTGTAAAAACAGATTTTTAATATTATCAACTTCATTCAGACATTTAAATGACACTATGCTGAACACAGATGAAACAGCCATCAATATTGTTAATATTATAGCAAATAATATTATAATCACCTTTGTCTGCTTAACTTCATTCCATATTATTCTTATCATAATTTCTCATCTCTGATTATTTTTCCATCACTAATCGTAACCATTCTATCAGCCATGCCGGCATCATCCATATCATGAGTAACCATGAAGACTTTTCTGCCGTTACCTGCCAGTGATCTCAAAAGTTCCATTATTATTTTGCTGTTTTGAATATCAAGATTTCCGCAGGGTTCATCTGCAAGAAGTATTTCCGGTTCATTTACCAGTGCTCTTGCTATACAGATCCTTTGCTGCTCTCCACCTGACAGCTTCACAACCTTCTTATCCTTGTAATCCAGCATATCGACCTGCTCTAAAACTGATCTGACTCTCTGTTCTATATCTTTTTTTCCGGCTATTAATAAAGGAACTGCAACATTGTGAAAGACATCATACGATGGCTCAAGAAAAAAAGACTGAAAAATAAATCCTATCTTTTTATTTCTGAACGCAGCTCTTTCACTTGCAGACATTTTTACGACATCCTTTTCGTCTATAAGTACGCTCCCCGAATCTGGTTTTTCCAGTGAGCCTATTATATTTAAAAGTGTTGATTTTCCACTTCCGGATTTTCCTACTATACTGACAAAATTTTCATCTTTTATCAATAAAGACACATCATTTACTACTGTACGTCCATCAAATGACTTTGTGATATTTTTCAGTTCGATCATTTTGTCTCCTCCAGATAGTAGTCTTTTGCATGAAAAGAAATTATTTGGTCTTCTTCATTATATCTGAACATCGATCCGGCAGCAAACTCCACTTCAGGTCCAAACTCAAGCGGAATAAAACTAAACGCCCCGCTTATTGTGCTTATAGCAGAATATTTATATGGCTCTTTCAGTCTTGCAAGAGCTGCTACATCATCAATTGTAGAAGGATCAACCTGTATAATATCTTTTTTATAATTTTCTAAAAGTGTTTCATAGTTAAAATTCACCAAAGATAACATATTATTATCTTCAATCAGTAAATATGGAACATCATCACCGATCTCATTATTTTCATAATATCTGCCTAATGGTAATATTATCTCTTTTTTTGACTGCGACACGTCTTTTGAAATATCTGTTTTTTTTCTTTTACCACAACTACAGACAGAAACTGAAAGTGCAATTACAGTCAGCAAAGCAATTATTTTTCTCATTATGTTCTGACTCCTTAATTATAACGACGAAGAGGATAAACCCGCCACTTTCAGGCGGCGGGTTCTACCCTGACCAAACAGTCGGGGTTGGGCCTTCGACTGTTTGCTCAGCGATTCTTCGAATCGCCTCTGCTTGTTAAAAGCAGAGCTTTGAATTATTTTGTGATTTTAAACATTTTGTATTATTATGATTTATCCTAACTGTTTACACAACAGCTTATTTTCTCAAATCTGTAAGTTCTTCTTTATTCTTTCAGCAGTCAGTCGTTGAGCAGAACTACTGCCTGCGCATATTCTGCAGTATGAGTAATGCTGACTGAGAGCTTTTTTTCATCACACAGCTTTGCGGCATTTCCTTCAAGGACAATATACGGAGCACCCATCTCATCTGAAAGGGTCGAGACTTCATCAAGTTCAAAGTTTCTTACACCTGTTCCGAGAGCCTTGCTGAAAGCTTCCTTTACGCAGAAACGTCCCGCAAGTATTTCGACATTATCTTTTCTGGAATGGTATAGCTCTATCTCACCCTTTGAATATATTTTTTCAATAAAGCCCGGGATCTGAATACTATTTCTGATCCTTGCTATTTCCACCATATCTATTCCTATTTTCATAATAATACTTCATCTTTTTCTTCAGTAAGTTCAGTGCTATCCTCTTCCTTAACTTCATTTTTTTCTTCGTTAATTCCGATCTCATCATTTTCCTGATTCTCATCTTTGTCCTCAGAAACAGCAATACCGCTTCTGAGAGGTGCTCTGAGATACTGCTTTATGCCATTGAGTATTTTAGAATTCGGTGTAAAAATAAGTCTGCATTTTCCAAGTGAATCTGTACTGAAATCACCGTAATACATATCAAGATCGTTATCACCTATTGCCATTATCGTAACTACCGATCCGTCTGTTTCCGGAGTCTCATCTGAATACTGTCCGAAAGCAGTAAATGCCGTCGCAGAAAAGCTTATCATGCTCTGTCTTTTTTTCTGTGCAATGATCTTGTCGATGTCTATCTCACCGTTGACCACAGAATACTCATATTCAACCCCTGAGTTCAATCCGAAATATATTCCGCCTAATATCGAAGCAGCTGCTGCAATACCAAGAATAAATCCGAACTGAGCTGACACTCTTGAAAATATGGCAAGTAATATTCCAAGCGCCGGTCCTCCTATCAGATACAAATATTTTTTTATCTTGTCAGAATCCGATTCTCTTTTTGAAACTATCTGCTCTGCTACTGAATCCATAAAAATTAGTCCTCCGTTAAATATTAATATCATTTTTGACAAATTATCATATTATGATTTATTGATTTTGTCAGTACCTTTTTTAGTATAACATAAATATTTTCATTAAACAATACAAATATATAAAATAACATAAAAATAGCTCTTGATGAATATTTTTCACTGTAATTCTAAAAAATATGTCCGTTCATTTTATTACAAAAAAATATCGTCACTTTATTTTCAGTTTAACCGATAATAAAGTGACGACTTAAATTAATAATAAGGACGGTTTTGTTTTATGTCTGCGCTTCCACTTGAATCGTAAGCTTCAATACAAAATGATATTTCATAGAGGCGTCCGGTCCTGAGTCCGAGCTTTTCCCAGTTTCTAAAATGATTTGATATGTTTATACTACCCTTTATATTCTTTTTTGTATAGGCGCAGGCCGGATTAGTCTGTGCAACATCCCAGTACTGTTCATAGGTTTCTGTTCCGTGAATTGACGGCTGATTATAACGTGTTACAGTATATACATCATAATTTCTGCCATCAGACTGTAAAATACCTTTTTTATCTTGTATTCCCGGCGGTCTCCAGGTTCCCCAGCTCTCAACAATATAATATTCTACAGTCGGATCCTCTGTCCATCCGTAAATACCCATATAAGCGTTTCCGTTTGGAGAAAAATCAACATCATATGTCCATGTCAGACCGCCATATTCATCCGCAGTCTTCGTACATCCAAGTTTCTTGCCCGATTTGAAAATACAGTTTCTGACATTTGACCACGAGCACGAATAACTGCCGTTTGATCCAATAGTCATTTCTGCAGTTCCTATATCGTCATCATTCCACAGTTCCCAGTCGTAGCCGTCTTTATTTCCTGATTTCAATTTGTCAGTTATAGTTTTAAGCAATCCGCCTTCCAAAACTACCGGATCCTTGCATATATACTGTTTAAGACGTGCAAGATCTGCTATGTCAACAAACTCATCTTTGTAAACGTTAGCTTTAATCAGCTGGCTATCTGACAGCTCATTACCACCTAAAAGATATACTGACAAAACAGTAAGATCTGTAAGTTCAACAACACCGTTTTCATCAACATCTCCATACAGCGGTTCGTTTTCATCCGTACTGTTCTCTGTCGTAACATCAGTATCAGAAACATCTGAGACATCTGTCACAGTCGTTTCTTCCGATATATCTGTCTGAGTGTCCTGTACTGTTTCGGCAGTAACATCTGTCACAGTCGTTTCTTCCGATATGTCTGTCTGAACGTCCTGTACTGTTTCGGCAGTAACATCTGTCACAGTCGTTTCTTCCGATATGTCTGTCTGAGCGTCCTGTACTGTTTCAACTGTAACATCAGTAACAGTCGTTTCTGTATTTATCGTTGTTGTTTCAGTATTATTATCTCCGACAACATTTTCCATTTCGCCCTCAAAACCTTCAAACCCATTAAAACCCGGCTTTACTTTTGCATATCCGCTTCCCTGATAGCAGCTGACCTGCATACTCAGTTCATACATTTTACCGAGTTTCATGCCGTTTTCTTCCCATGCTTTAAAATGATTTGACAATGTTACCGCGCCCTTGATGGAATTCATTTTATCAACTACTGCCGGATTATTTTCAGCAATGCTCCAGTACTGCTCAAACGTCTCTGTTCCGTGAATTGAAGGCTGATTTACACGATCAACCGAATAAATTTCATATGACTTTCCGTCTGAAATTATTTTTTTGTCCTTCTTTCCGAATAATGCGCCCGGTCTCCATGTTCCCCATGCCTCAACTATATAATACTCAACCAGTGGATCTTCCGTCCAGCCGTAATAGCCGATATACGATACTCCTTCCGGTTTATAATCAATGCTGTACGAACATCTTGTCATGAATGTATAATAGTCCCATGTTTGTGTACTGCCAAGTTTATATCCGGATTTAAATATACATTCTTCGACATCATTCCATGAACATTCGTAAATACCGTTATTTCCGACATTCATTTCTATTTTTCCCGCACCGTTACTGTTCCAGTATTCCCATTCGTAGCCGTCTTTCATATTCATTTTTTGCTGATCGGCAGCATTTACAATGTTTCCTGAAACCAGTGATACACCCATCAGAAATGCCGTAAAACAACTTATTACTTTTTGTTTCATATTTATATCACCTCTTTCTAACAACTATTTTATACCATATCGTACCTTATTTCAAGTACTTTATAAGAAAATAATCCAAATAATTTTTCTATAAGTAAAAATTAATATATATTTTTACCAGATACTTTAATAATATTCTGCGAAAAAAATCATCATTCTAAATCTGTTTTTTCAAAAAAAATTTAATCAAAGAAAAAAGCAGCGAAATCCAAAGACTCCACTGCTTTAAAAATATTATTTTTTAATAAACAGACTTATGAATATCAGCATCCGTCGTACTTAACTCCGGCCTTCAGTTCCTTGCCGTAGTATTTGAACATTTCAACTACTGATGCATTTACCCAGCCGTTTTCTTTCATGTATGGGAATACTTCCTCCATAGCACTTGCTGTTGTATCGTAGTTTTCATGGCAAAGAACAACCTTGCCCTTGAGAGCACCTGATGTCATACCGGATTTGATCGTATTTACAATAGAATCCTTTGATGCGCCGTCCCAGTCTTTTGTGTCGATTCCGCAGTTAGGGAAAGGTACAGCACAAGCCTTTAAAACGTCGCTGTTGAGATCAAGATAAGGAGCTCTGACTGTGTAGTCATTGTCTCCGCCGATGATATCATCAAGAGCTGCTTTTGTTTTAGCAAGTTCTGCAACACCAAAGTCAGCCTGTTCAGTAAGCTTTGAATGTGTCCATGTATGGCTTGCTACTTCGAAACCTGCATTGAATGCATTTTTGATTTCTTTTTCATAGCCCTTTATCTTGTTGCCCTGATAGAAAAATGTTGCATGGAAACCGCTCTTTGTAAGAGCATCCTGAATTCTCTGAGGATTTTTTCCTCCGGGAACCGGACCGTCATCAAATGAAATAGCTGCTACCTTGCTTCCTACAGGGATCCATGATGTATTGCATGTGCTTGTAAGAACACCGTTTACAACTTTGTTTGTGATCTTTACTACTGATTCATCAGTTGGTTCATCGATAACAACATTAGGATCATAGTCTTTTCCAAGTTCCTTAACATCAGGATCCTTGCAGATGTACTGTTTGAGAACAGCGAGGTCACCGATATCAACTGCACCGTCATACTGAACGTTTGCTTTGAGGAGCTGTGACTCTGTAAGTTCCATATCACCTAAAAGATAAAGTGAAAGGTTTGTAAGGTCTGTAAGCTCAACAACACCGTTCTCATCAACGTCACCGAAGAGCGGTCTGTCAGCGTCAGGTTCAGGTTCTGCTGTCTTTGTAAGCTTTACATTATCCATATAGAATGCAGGTGTTGCTTCACCTTCAGAGCCTGCCTGTACATAGATGGCAATGCTTGTTACATCCTTAGGAACAACAACTTCGCCTTCAAGCTTTGTCCATTCGCCTGCAGTACCCTTTACAGAGTTGATGTTGTCATAATGTGTGGTTCCTTCTTCGTCGTTGTACTGAACACCAACGAGGAAAGAATTGTCTTCTTCACTCATCATGTATGCTTCGAAATCATATGTGCAGCCTGCAGCTACTTCATCGCTGCTGCTCTGGAAACCGTTCCAGTAATCTGATCTCTCATATGAAACGAGTGATTTCTTTGAATCATTGTATCCCTTTGAAGCTATGCCTGTAACGCCGCCTCTGCCGATCCATGATGATGTTCCGTTTTCGAAATCATCAGTAAGACTTGCACTTGCGCCTGCAATATCATCAGCTTCAACTTCAGGAGTCTGATCTGTTAATTCAACCTTAACATCATCGCTGAGTTCAGCGTCCATGTTGAGATCGTTCTTGTTGATAACTGCGCTTCCGTTTGCCTGATAGCCTTCGATGTTGAGGGCAACTTCATACATCTTGCCCATCTTCATGCCGAGAGCTTCCCACTGTTTGAAGTGGCTTGAAACGGAGATAGTACCCTTGAGATTTGTTTTTGAATAAACTACTGCAGGGTTTTTCTTCTGAACGCTCCAGTACTGTTCAAAAGTTTCTGTTCCGTGAATTGAAGGCTGTTCAACACGGGTAGATGTATATACATCATATTCTTTTCCGTCAACAGTAAGAGTAGCTTTGCCCTTGCTGATTCCCGGTGGTCTCCAGTCTCCCCACGCTTCTACGATATAGTATTCAACGGTCGGCTCCTCTGTCCATCCGTATACACACATATATGAGTTTCCTAACGGTTCATAATCTACATCATATTCGATCTGAATTCCGCCGTACTCATCCCAGTTCTTTGTGCTTCCGAGTTTCTTTCCTGAACGGAAAAGAACGTTCTGAATATCCTTCCATGAACATGAGAATGTGCCTTTTTCTCCGACTTCCATCTCAACAGTACCTTTGCCGTACTGATTCCAGAGCTCCCAGTCGTATCCGTCTTCGGTAGTACCCTTTTTCTGCTGATCTTCCGGCATATCATCTGCATATACACCGAGAGAAGCAGGCATCAGGCTTAAACCTAAAAGCATTGCTGTGAAACAACATATAGATTTTTTTTGTTTCATCAATAGATCACCTCTTTCCTTACCAATTCTACATCATTCTATTAAAATTGTCAAGTATAGCATTGATTTTTCCTAAAATATATACAATATCGACTATGACTTATTATTAATTTATAATACAATTTAAGAAAATATAAGTTTTCTTTAATATTTATCAATACAATATTGTTATTAAAAAAAACGTTTATGCTAATTGAAATTCTTTTATTTTCTCATGATTTCTCATAAAAAAAATTAAAGCATTCCCCAAAAATTGCTTATCGAAGAATGCTTTAAAAATTATAATTATTATTTTTTTATGTTATGAATTATTCTGTAGGACCAAGCTTTGCTACACTTGCATCATGACAAATATACTGTTTAAATCTTGCAAGATCGGCAATGTCGATAATACCGTTTGCATCAACATCTCCTGCAGCTACGTTCTTTAATGATGATGCAGTACTCTTGTCCATGAGATAAACACTGAGCGATGTGAGATCTGTAAGGTCAGCAACACCGTCACCATTAAGGTCTCCGTAAACAAGCTTATTTGCTTCAGAAGCAGTATTGCGGTCGGCTGAAGTATTTTCTTTAACTTCTATTGCTTCTTTTTCTTCAGCTGAAACGCCTGTCATAAAGTCAGCCATCCATGCGAGTGAAGCATTAAGAGTGATATTAGTTTCATTTGTTGACCATGATTCCATATTATCAGCATAGCATTTCTGCGGAGCAGTATCTCCTGAACTAAATCCTGCAGCGGCAATATAATAGTCGGAAAGATCGCTGTTTGGTCCGCATGAAAGTACTCCTGAAGGAGCAAGTGTGTAGTTGTCAGCATCTATCTGTGCAGCCCAGTTTGGATTGTGAACAAATGTCGTATGATTTGAACCATATCCTGTTACATATGAGATCTCGTTAGGGTTACGTCCGAGTATATAATCCATCGTTCTCTGTGCACCGTCAAGATATTTCTGGGTTCCTGTATATTTGTAAGCAAGACCGAAAATAATACCGTTATTCATTATATATGCATTTGAGTACTCAGGATAGCAGTTCTCTTCATTTGATTCAAACGGAACGCCGTAAGCCTGTTTTTCTTCAAGATCATAGAGACTATCGGCAGCATTAGTAAGGTTTTTCTTAATTGTATCTGCCATTTCACTGTCAACTTTTCCTGTACAGTTCTTGTTTTTGCCTGCTGCATTTGCAAGAAGTGAAATCGAGCCGAGTGATGCTGTATCAGATGTAACAGAATCCGAAACATTCAGATAATGTTTATTTGCTTTCATATCAGAAAGATATGATTCGTTTCCTGTTGAAAGATATAATTCACATGCTGCCCAGTAATACTCATCTTCAAAATCAGTTAAAGAATAAGCTGTTCCATGAGTGTTTACAGGTTCACCGCCAATATCATCGTTTGCAGCAGCTGCCTTATAAGCATTTTCTGCTTCTTTAAGAAGCTCACTGCTGTATTCTTCATCATATTCTTTGTAAAGACGTGCAAACTGTGCTGCAGTTGCTGCAAACTCAAGTGTTGCACCGGTGCTTACAGGTCTGATGATTCTGTATACAGTATCTTTCTTTGGATCAGTTCCTTCAGCAATTGCGGTCTCCTGAACCGGAGAAACAGCAAGTCCTGTCCATTTAAATCCGTTTGCAGAGGTATAGAGCATATCCTTGCAGTCGCCGTCTTTGCATATCATTTTTCTGAAGAAGTCCATTTCCCATTTTACTTCATCAAGAATATCAGGTGCTTTGTTGGTGTTTTCAGGTATAAGAAGTGAACCGTCCTCATATTTTTTCTCATTGCCTTCTGAAAGGGCATTTTCGTAAATATTTAAAAGAGTCCATACTGCTGTACCATTTTCAGCTACTGACTTTCCGTAATCACAGCCGTCATACCATCCGCCTGATATTTCCTGTATATTCTTCTTATAAACGTCAGAACCGTCTGCGCTATAAGCATCGACCCATCCTTCCTGAATATAGGCGCTCTCTTTTGTGAAACCGGCTTTACGTGCCAGATTATCCTTTGAAATATATGTTCCATCTACATTCTGTTTCTTTGCTGATTCTATCTGATTATCATAATTTACAGCTGAAACATATTCTTTTTCAACAGCGATTCCGCTTCTGTTCAGATAAAAATAGTTTACAGCATCTTCATACAGACCTTTGTAAATATCTTTTCCCTCACCTATCGAGAACGTGCTGCTTTCATTTGTACCTACTTTTATAGTATAATCTGAGCCGGCTTCTTTGTATTCTGAAAAATCAAGAACATATGCATAGTTTCCGGAATCCTTATCATTTACCATGGAAGCCTTTCCTGTGTATACTTCCTTTCCGCCCTTCATAAGTGAGAATGTGATCTCATCAGTTCCTTCTTTGGTTTCTCTGTAAATACCGCTTTCACCGTTTGAAGGTGCATATGTAGCCTGCTTGATACCGTTTGTAAGATATCCGAGCTGGTTTGCTGAAATATCTTTGTACTTGTATGCAGTATCTTTTGTTTCACCTGCATCCTCTTCATCCATATCGATCAGTGAAAAATCCTTGAACGAGAGTCTCGTTCCGACCGGGAAGCAATCTTCGCCTGAACCGTTGCCGTACTCACCGTCTCCGCCGAACTGAAATGCCCATACTGCATTTTTCATTGATTCCTTCGGCTTGAATTCTGCTGTAAATGTCATTTCTTCACCAGCAGTCACTTTCAGAAGAGTCCAGCCTTCTTCATATTTTATTTCGCCCTGCTTGTTATCTTTCGAACCGCCTTCTATGGCAACATTTCCGTTTCCGTTCCATAATACATCTGCTCCGTCAGTGCTGCCGATATATGACCACAAATATCCGTCACTGTCTGCTTTTACAGTATATTTTACAGTATAAGTGTGTTCTGCGTTCATATTCAGTTTGCTGTGTATGAGCTGAAGATCCCATCTGTCTTCTCCGCCTCTGGATTTTCCGCCCGGATTGTAAATATCAATGTTGTACCAGCCGTCTGAAATATTAAATGAAGCGTATGCCGGTCCGTTTTCAAGCAGTGTCCATGGATTTCCCACACCTTTTTCAAAGTCGAAATTTCCAAGCATTTCACCTGCAAATACATTTACAGGTGCACATACTGCTCCTGCAAGCATTGTTACTGCTGCCAAAGATGCGATTATTCTCTTCATTTTTCTGTTGTTCATATTTTTTTCCTCCCGAAATTTGTATACATCCTTTTCTGAACTGCGGTAATTCACTTATTTTATTAAATTACCGCAGCTCCTAACCATTAATTGCATTTTAAAAATATCATTTTACAGGACCAAGTGATTTAACACTTGCATCATGACAGATATACTGCTTGAATCTCGCAAGATCTGCAATGTCAATCTCACCGTTTGCATCAACATCTCCCGCATTTACGTTCTTTAATGATGACGCTGTACTCTTGTCCATAAGATAAACGCTGAGCGATGTAAGGTCTGTAAGGTCGGCAACACCGTCACCGTTAAGATCTCCGTAGATTAAATCATCCGGTGTGTCATTTTCGGCTGTGCCTTTATCTGCGTGGTCAGGATCAGTCATAAAATCAGCCATCCAGCAAAGCGATGCGTTAAGATTAATATCTGTATCATTTGTTGACCATGATTCGATATTGTCAACGTAGCACCACTGCGGAGCGACCTCGCCTTTTTTATAGCCTGAATTTTTAATATAATCATCCTCTATCAGAGAATCCGGTCCGCTTGCAAGTACGCCTGAAGGAGCAAGTGTATACTTGTCAGGATCTACCTGTGCAGCCCAGTTCTTGCTGCATACAAATGTTGTATGATATAAACCATATCCTGTTATGTATGACATTCTGTTAGGATTTCGTCCGAGCATATAGTCCATTGTTCTTTGTGCACCGTCACGGTATTTTGTCTCACCTGTAAAGTTATATGCAAGAGCCATGACGATACCGTTATTCATAATATATGAATTTGACATATACGGATAACCGTTTAATTCACCTGTTTTTTCGTTGGCAACGGTCTGTTCAAAAGGAACGCCAAAACCTTGTTTTTCTTCAAAGCTGTAATATTTGTCAGCTGCAGCAACAAGATTTTTAGTAATTTTCGCTGCCATATCAGAATCAACTTTTCCTGTACAGTTTTTGTTGTTTCCGTTTGAATTTACAAGCAGTGAAATTGTACCGAGAGCTGCTGTACAGTCACATTGAAATGATGAATTAACATTACATGATAGATATCCATTTAATTCACTGTCGATCGTTGTCGGAACAGTCAGATAATGCTTACTCTCTTTCATATCACTGAGATATGTCTTTTCCCCTGTTGTCAGATACAGTTCACACGCAGCCCAGTATAATTCATCGCTATAATCCTCTTCAACTCCGGATCCTTTTACGTTTTTACGCGGAACATAGAGCTCATCGTTTTCAACAGCAGCCTTGTATGCATTTTCAGCTTCTTTAAGAAGTTCGCTGCAGTATTCTGCGTCATAATCTTTGTAAAGACGTGCAAACTGTGCTGCCGATGCTGCAAAATTAAGTGTAGCACCCGTGCTGACCGGCTTGATTATTCTGTATAATACATCCTTGTTATCATCACTTTCTTTTGAAAGTTCTGCTGATTTGTAAGGAGTAATTGCAAGTCCGGTCCATTTGTAATCACGTATTTCAGTATAAAGCATATCTTTATATTCGCCGTCTTTGCATATCATTTTTCTGAAGAAGTCCATTTCCCATTTTACTTCATCAAGAATATCAGGTGCTTTGTTGGTGTTTTCAGGTAAATGTGCTGATCCGTCTTTATATTTTGCTTCTGTGCCATTTGAAATTGCTCTGTCATATATATTCATAAGAGCCCAGACAGAATAACCATTTTCATAAACGGATTTTGTATAATCATAACCGTTATACCATCCGCCTGTAACGTTAAGCTTATCAGTTTTCTCAACATCTGAGCCATCACTTTTGTAAGCGTCAACCCACTTGGACTGAATATATCCTGTATCCTTTTTATGACCGGCACTGCGTGTAAGATTATCAACCGAAATAAATTCTCCGTCAACATTCTGACTTATTGCAGAACGTATCTGATTTGTGTAGCATGATGTTGAAAGATACTGTTTCTCTATTTCAATTCCGCTTCTGTTAAGATAGAAATAATTCAATGAATCCTCATACAGCCATTTATAAAGCGTTTTATTATCTGAAATGCAAAATCTCGGACTTAATTCTGAACCGACCTTCAGCATATAGTGACTTCCGGTTTCAGTATACTCTGAAAAATCAAGAACATAAGTAAAATATCCTGAATCTGTATCCTTTGTTCCGACAGCTTTGCCTGTATATACTTCTTCTTTTCCATTCTTCAGAAGAGAGAATGTGATCTCCTCAGGACCTTCTTCCGCTTCTCTGTATAATCCGCCTTTTCCGTTTGAAGGTGCATAGGTTGCCTGTTTGATCCCGTTTGAACAATAACCGTGCTGATTTATTGAAATATCACTGTATTTGTATACGTCATCAACTTCTTCACCGGGTTCCTCTGCATCCTTATCGATCAGAGACAAATTTGAAAATGAAAGTTTTGCTCCCGGAGGGAAGCACGCATCACCGTTTCCGTTACCGTACTGACCGTCTCCTCCGAACTGAAATGCCCACAATCCATTTTCCACTGATTCTATCGGCTTGAATTCTGCTGTAAATGTCATTTCTTCATTAGCATTAATTTTCAGAGGGTTCCAGCCTTGTTTGTATTCCACACTGCCCTGCTTGTTGTCTTTCGAACCGCCTTCTATGACAACATTTCCGTTTCCATGCCAGATCTCTATGTCTCCCAATGAATTGCTAATCTTGGAGTATAGGTATCCGTCAGTATCTGATTTTACAGTATATGATAATACATATGTGTGGGAAGCATCAAAATTCAGATTTTTGTGAACAAGCTGCAGATCCCATCTGTCTTCCCCGCCTCTTGATTTTCCGCCGGGATTGATAATTTCAATGTTGTACCATCCATCTGAAATATCATAATTTGATTTTGCAGGTCCGTTTTCAACTAAACACCAGGGAGCACCGACACCCTTGTCAAAATCAAAATCTCCAAGCATTCCATCTGCAAATACATATGCAGATGACCCAACTGCTCCAGCAAGCATTGTTATTGCTGCTAAAGATGCGCTTAATTTCTTTAACTTTCTGCTTACCATAACTTTAACCTCCATTTTTTTGTTTTCCTTTACTTTCTTCAAAAATATCCGGCAGTATAAACAAGTAATTGATATTTTGTAAACAATTGTGTATGTACTTCTTTAGTCCGATAATAAAGCCCGCATGCCTTATCACATTTTTATTATATAGACCTTTTTACATATTGTAAAGCACCTTTTGTGAAGATTGTAATTAACTATAGTATTTTGCCATTTTGATTGTTTACCTTTACCTAAATTGTATTATTATGTGAATTGTTTTTTGTTACTTATAATATCATAAAGATTTTTTTGCTGTTTCTGTTTATACAACAAATTTAAATAGTGTCCGACTCTTTAAAAAAATCTGTTAAATAAACCGTTAAAATTACCATGATTTCTCATTAAAAAAACCCTTCGGAATTAAATCCGAAGGGTTTTTTATTAATAGGTAAAATTATTCTTATTCAGTTAAAATCACTGCGGTCCAAGTTTCTTAACGTTAGCATCCTTTGAGATGTACTGTTTGAATCTTGGGAGGTCTGCGATATCAACTACGCCGCTGCCGTCAACGTCACCAGCCTTGAGGTTCTTGATTGAAGAACCAGCTTTCTTTGTCATGAGGTATACGCTGAGGAGTGTAAGGTCTGTAAGATCTGCTGAACCGTCACCGTTGAGGTCGCCGTAGATAAGATCTGATGTTGAACCTGTATTATCATCATCATCATCTTTCTTATCTGTATTATCATCATCATCATCTTTCTTATTTGTATTAACATCACAGTCACCATAATTAACCATGAAGTCAGCCATCCAAGCAAGTGGTGAGTTCCAGTTTACTGTACATTCGTTAGCAGACCAAGCTTCGATATGATCGAGGTAGCAAAGCTGTGGAGCTGTCTTTCCTACTATGTAACCTGCACCCTTTACGTATGGATCCTGTAATCCTGAGTTAGGACCACCTGAAAGTACGCCTGAAGGAGCGATTGTATAGTTTTCAGCATCGAGCTGACCTGACCAGTATCTGTGATGTACGAATGTTGTATGATATGAACCATATCCTGTTACGAATGAAAGTTCGTTAGGGTTACGTCCGAAGATGTAGTCCATTGTTCTTTCAGCACCGTCGAGGTATTTCTGATCACCAGTGAGGTTATATGCAAGACCGAATACGATACCGTTGTTGATTACAAATGAGTTAGAACCCCATGTATATCCTTTGAATACTTCAGTTGAGTTAGAGTCAACTGTCATTTCACTCTGACCAAACGGAACGCCATAGCCCTGTTCGTCTTCTATGCTGTAGTATTCATCAGCAGCAGCTGTAAGATTCTCTACAAGCTTGTCAGCCATTTCGCTGTCTACTGCACCCTTAGCATTAGCATTCTTTCCGTTAGAGTTGAGGAGAAGTGAGATAGAACCAAGACCCTGAGTATTACCCCAGTTAAATGATCCGATATCGCCCTTGTTTTCACCACCGGTAAGAGCTGTTGGGATTTCAAGATAATGTTTGCTCTTCTTCATATCAGCAAGATATGAATCATCGCCTGTTGTAAGGTAAAGTTCACAAGCTGCCCAGTAGAATTCATCACCAAAGTAGTTATCACCGTAAGGACCACCGCCTCGGTTCTGATCGAGAGGAGCAACCATGTCATCATTTTCAAGAGCTGCCTGGTAAGCTGTTTCAGCTTCTTTAAGGATATCGCTGCAGTATGATGAATCGTAGTCTGCATAGAGACGTGCAAACTGTGCTGCAGAAGCTGCAAAGTTAAGTGTTGCTGCAGTACCTACAGGCTTGATTATACGATAAAGTGTTCCCTTCTTGGAATCCTTGCCTGCAGTAAGATCTGTTGATTCAGCCGGTGAAACAGCAAGTCCTGTCCACTTGAAGTCATGCATCTTGTGGTAAACCATGCCCTTGTAAGAACCGCTCTGACAGATCATTTCTCTGAAGAAGTCCATTTCCCATTTAACTTCGTCAAGGATATCAGGAGCCTTGTTTGAATTTTCAGGGATCTGAAGTGAACCGTCACCGTAATTTGATTCTACTCCATTGTAAAGAGCTCTTTCATAGATGTTCATGAGAGTCCATACTGAGATACCGCCGTTTACTACGTATTTACCATAGTCACCGGCATCGTACCAACCGCCTGTAACATCCTGTGAATCTTTTGTTTCAACGTCAGAACCATCGCCGTTGTAAGCGTCGATCCACTTGGACTGAATGTAAGCAACGTCCTTTGAATGACCTGCTTTACGAGCAAGATTTGACTTGGAGATGAATGAACCCTTTATGTTCTGTGCTTCAGCTGATTCGATCTGGCTGTCATAGTTGTTTGCAACAACGTATTTGCTTTCGATATCAACACCACTTCTGTTGAGGTAGAAGTAGTTGATAGCATCTTCGTAAAGTCCATCATATATATCAGCACCTTCGCCGATTGAGAATGGATAACTTTCGTTTGAACCAACCTTGATTGTAAATCCTGAACCTGTTTCTTTACAATCTGAGAAGTCAAGAACATATGTTGTGTTGCCTGAGTCAGCATCCTTAGAGCCGGAAGCTTTACCTGTGTAAACTTCCTTGCCGCCCTTCATTACTGAGAATGAAACATCGCCTGAAGCTGATTCCGGTTTTCTGTATCTTCCTTCTTTACCGTTTGAAGGAGCATATGTAGCCTGCTTGATACCGTCAGCAAGATAACCAAGCTGGTTTACTGAGATATCTTTGTATGCATAAAGCTTTTCAGCCGGCCAGTCATATTCATCACTTGTTGTATCTTCAAGAGACATATCTGAGAATGAAAGCTGTGTTCCTACAGGGAAGCAGTCTGCGCCGCTGCCGTTACCGTACTGACCGTCGCCGCCGAAGTGGAATGCCCATTCAGCAACTTCAACTGTCTTTTCAGGTTTGAACTCAGCTGTTACTGTCATAGTATCTCCGGCACCGATCTGAAGAAGTGTCCAGCCTTCGCCGTAAGTTACGTTACCCTGTTTGTTGACTGAAGGACCACCATCGATAGTAACAGTACCATTACCGTGCCAAGCTTCTACGTCGCCTTCGAGGTTACCGATCTTAGCGTAGAAGTAACCTGATTCGCTTGAAGTAATTGTGTATTTTAATTTGTATGTATGTGAAGATTCAAGATGAAGACCTCTGTGACGAAGCTGGCAGTCCCATCTGTCTTCACCGCCTCTTGATTTTCCGCCAGGATTCTGTATTGTGATATTGTAAGTACCGCCGGAAATATCAAAGTCCAATTTTGCCGGACCGGATTCGCAGATATGCCATGGAAGACCGATTCCTTCTTCAAAGTTGAACGGACCAAGCTGCTCACCGGCAAAAACGTTCATTGGAGATGCAACAGCACCTGCAAGCATTGTAACTGCTGCTAAGGAAGCAACAATTTTTTTAAGTTTCCTACTTGACATAGTTTTCCTCCTAAATAATACTTAATTTTTCAAAGCCCTACTTAATAAATCTTAATTACTGTCAGTTAATATCTTCTTGAAAAATGATAGGTATTAAAGAATATCACTTTGACAGTAAGCTAAAAGAAAAACGGAATGTAATCCACCAATAAAATTGATGAATTTTAATCCGCATACCTTATCACTAAATCTATTATAGTATTTTTTTTTTTAGTTGTAAAGCAACTTTAAAAACTTTGTAAATGGTTATAGTAATATTCTAAGATATTTGTGCATATTTGCTCAAATTGTAATATAAAATTTTATAATTCATATATATAATTATTAATTAAACAGTACATTTCGCAATATTTAACATGTTTTAGTCAACTATTTGTAGCTGTTTTTCCACAAAAGCAGACCAAAAATTGTTGTAAATAAGCGACAAATAATCATTTTGTTTTATTATTTAACATGTCAAAAATGTACATATCGTTTTATGAATATTATAATTGTTGAATTATAAAATCTTTATTAAAAAGCAATTTTTTCTTATCAGATTTCATCAAAAAAGTCCTGCCGCAAAGAAATGTGACAGGACTTTTTGTATCAATATGGTAATAAGATCTGTAATTTTACTTTACAATAAGAGATTTACCGGTCATTTCCTCAGGCTGAGGAACTTCAAGTATCTCAAGCATTGTAGGAACGATATCGGCAAGTACGCCGCCTTCTCTTAATTTGCAGTCCATTCCTGTAACGATGAACGGAACAACATTTGTAGTATGAGCTGTGAAAGGACTTCCGTCTGCTTCGCACATCTTGTCAGCATTTCCGTGGTCAGCTGTAAGAAGAGCTACACCGCCCTTTTTGAGAACAGCTTCTACAGTTCTGCCTACGCATGTATCAACTGCTTCAACCGCAGCTTTTGCTGCATCAAAAACACCTGTATGGCCAACCATGTCACAGTTTGCATAGTTTAAGATGATTACATCATACTTGTCTTTTTCGATCGCGTCAACAACTGCATCTGTTACTTCATAAGCACTCATTTCAGGCTTCATATCAAAAGTTTCTACATCAGGTGACTTGATAAGGATTCTGTCTTCGCCTTCAAACTGCTTTTCTTCACCGCCGTTGAAGAAGAATGTAACGTGTGCATATTTCTGTGTTTCAGCTATTCTGAGCTGTGTCTTTCCGAGTTTTGAAAGATATTCGCCGAGAGTCATTGAAAGCTCTTCAGGAGGGAAAGCAACTGAAACGTTCGGCATGGATGCGTCATACTGAGCCATGCAGACAAATTTTACAGGGAAATAGCCTTTTTTGCGTTCAAATCCGTTAAACTCAGGATCAACAAATGATCTTGTGATCTGACGTGCACGGTCAGGTCTGAAGTTGAAGAATACAACACTGTCGTTTTCTTTGATCATGCCGTTTTTGTCAACAACAGTAGGAAGCATAAATTCATCAGTAACTTCGTTCTTGTATGAATCCTTTACTGCCTGTACAGGATCGGTGCCTTCAACACCTTCGCCCATAACCATTGCATTGTAAGCTTTTTCTACTCTGTCCCATGCGTTGTCACGGTCCATTGCATAGAAACGTCCTGCAATTGTTGCTACAGAACCTGTACCTATCTTCTTTATCTCATTAACTGCTTCTTCCATATATTCAGCAGCTGATGACGGAGGAACGTCACGTCCGTCAAGGAATGCATGAACATAAACCTTGTCAAGACCGTTCTTCTTAGCCATCTCAAGAAGTCCGTAGAGGTGTTCCATATGGCTGTGAACGCCGCCCGGTGAAAGAAGTCCCATAAGATGAAGTGCTGAATTCTTTTCCTTACAGTTCTTCATTGCATCGAGAAGAGCCTTGTTTTCAAAGAAATCTCCGTCCTTGATGGATTTTGAGATCTTGACTAACATCTGGTATACTATACGTCCTGCACCCATATTTGTATGACCAACTTCAGAGTTGCCCATCTGTCCGTCAGGAAGACCAACATCAAGACCGCTTGCTCCGATAGTTGTGTTAGGACATTTCATGTATTTATCAAGGTTAGGTTTATTGGCAGCAGCTATTGCATTTCCGTATGTATCAGGATTGTAGCCGTAACCGTCCATAATTATAAGTGCAACAGGTTTTTTTGACATAGAAAATTTTCCTTTCAAAAAAGTATTTTATTTAAAATAAAGGCGGAAAAAATTTCCGCCCGGTATTTTTTCAGATAATTTGTAAAAGGAATTAACCTTCAACAGCAGCCTGAACGATTACGTTGAAATCTTCTGCCTTAAGTGAAGCACCGCCGATAAGACCGCCGTCGATGTTTGGCTTAGCAAGAAGTTCTGCGCAGTTCTTTGCGTTCATTGATCCGCCGTACTGGATAGTAACAGCATCAGCTGTAGCCTGGTCATAAAGCTTTGCAAGTGATGCACGGATAAATGCACAAACTTCTTCAGCCTGGTCAGGTGTAGCTGTAAGACCGGTACCGATTGCCCATACAGGTTCATATGCGATTACTGTCTTCTTGATATCTTCAGCACTTACGCCTGCGAGATCAAGCTTGATCTGACGTGAGATAACTTCTTCTGTGATGTTGCTTTCACGTTCTTCTTTTAATTCACCTACGCAGAGGATCGGCTTTAAGCCTGCAGCAAGAGCAGCCTTTGTTCTCTTGTTTACTGTTTCATCAGTTTCACCGAAGTACTGTCTTCTTTCTGAGTGACCGATTACAACATATTCAACGCCAACTTCAACGAGCATGTCAGCTGAGATCTCACCTGTAAATGCACCGCTCTTTTCAAAATGAACGTTTTCAGCACCAACCTTAACGTTTGAACCTGCTGTTGTGTTTACAGCTGTTTCAAGGTTTGTAAAAGGAACACAAGCGATAACTTCGATCTTGCCGTCTGCGTTCTTTACAAGAGGCTTGATTGCTTCGAGAAGAGCCTTTGCTTCAGGTCTTGTTTTGTTCATTTTCCAGTTGCCGGCAATAATAGCTTTTCTTAATGATTTATTCATGATTATTACTCCTTATATTTTACATTTAAAAAGGCGGAGAACACCCCGCCTTTTATTCGGATAAATATTTATTAATTAGTTCTTTTCAGCGATACAAGCAACACCAGGAAGAACCTTGCCTTCGAGGTATTCGAGTGAAGCACCGCCGCCTGTTGAGATGTGGCTCATCTTGTCAGCGAAACCGAGCTGCATAACAGCTGCTGCTGAGTCGCCGCCGCCGATGATTGTTGTAGCGTCTGTTTCAGCAAGAGCCTTAGCTACAGCGATTGTACCAGCTGCGAGTGTTGGGTTTTCGAAAACGCCCA
>JAZQPR010000014.1:0-9187 GCA_045628605.1 Oscillospiraceae bacterium | reverse complement strand
ATGTCAGGGCGTTTTCCGTGCCTTTATAAATTAATTATGAATGATTGTCATGCTTTTGGTCCGAGTTTCTGAACTTTTACATCTTTGCTAACATACTGCTTGAAGTACGGAAGATCAGCAATATCTACTTCACCGTTTCCGTCAACGTCAGCTGCCTTCATCTGATCGTCATTAAACTTTGCTGAATTCATCAGATATAATGAAAGATATGTAAGGTCAGTCAGATCAGCAGCTCCGTCGCCGTTAATATCGCCGTAAATTATCTCTTTATCTTCTGACACAGGTGCTCCTAAAATCACGTGAACTGACTGCTCGCCTGAACGCCATGACGAACTGTTGCCTGTCGGATAATTTGCAATGTCAGGAGCGCTGTTTATGTCGTACTTATCTTTGTCAGCACTATCTTTATTTTTTGATGTATCTGCTTTTTTCTCAGTAACAGGTGCTTCAGTTTCAACCGGCCTTGTCGGAAGTGTCTCCTTCGGAGTTCCTTCTTCTGTTTCTACAGCTGTTGTTTCTTCAGGCTGTTCTGTTTCTATCGGCTGAGTTGTATCAGCAACCTTTTCAGAATATACTTCCTGTATATCATTTTTAATTAAATTCAGCTTGCCTTTTCCTGAATTGTTCTGAACAAATACATTTGCATCATAGATATTTCCGGCATCCGCATCGATTCTGCCAAGAGCTTTGATAAATGATACTGCATCAACAGAATTTTTATTTACAGAGCCTGCCTTTCTTATGCAGTAGTAAAACTTTACTTCCGGAACGAATTCAAAATAGTAAACACCATATTCCTCGCCGTTTACTGTCATATCACCGCAGTAAGCTCCTGATGTGATATACTCATAAGCCTTAGGTGTATAATAATCCACAAGAAAATACTCATCATAATCATTACCGTGACAGAGTATTCCTGAGCAGGTAGTACCTTCATCATTTTCATCGGCTTCGATCTCATAATCCATCTGGATAACATCCGGAACAGTTCTGAAATCCTTTCCGCAGTATCCGAAATATTCTACATCTGTATCCCATACACTTTCAAACTTACCGTCTCCGAAATATTCGAGAGTTCCGTCACACTCGGCCAGCCACAGACTTCCGTAATAACCGTCTTCGAAATCAATTCTCCTGTCGCTTTTGGCAGAAAGCTTTTCAAATCCTTTTTCAATTACTATTTCACTTGAATCATAAACGATATTTGCAGGATCGAGATCATCACAGAAAGTAAATATCTTTTCAGGATCTGTTATATTTTTCGGAAGTGAAACAGCAGTAAAAAACGATTTGACAAATGCGTCACGCTCAATTTCCTCAACGGTGGACGGAATATATAAAATATCACCTTTGCCTGAAGAAAATGCACATGAATACTTTCCTATCTTCTTTATGAAAGAAGGAATCTCAAATTCATACATTGATTCAAACATTCCGTTTGCTGCAAGTGCTGTAACAGGAAGTCCGTCTATATCTGATTTTACCTTGGCAAAATCAGCTGTAGTCACAACCTCGGCATGATCCTCGTATTTTCTGTATATTGTACCGGTCGTTTCGTCATAGACAAACGGTTCACTTATTTTCTGAAGTCTTTCAGTACCCTTTATTCTGTGATTCTGCATATTGAAAGGATCTGCAAATACAAGACTGTCTGTGTATTCAAAGCTCTTTAATCTGTCGTCTCCAAAGAAGCATCCGAGTGCAATTGTTTCAACACCGTCCTCAATAACCACGTTCTCAAGGTCATAGCAGTGATTGAAGCAGCATCCAAGATCCTTGATGCTACCCGGAATTGTAACACTCTTTAAACCTGTTCCTGCAAATGCTCCGAGTCCGATCTCGGTCACACTGTCAGGAATATCTATCTCTTCAAGATACTGATTGTCTGCAAATGCCTCAAATCCAATAAAAGAAACAGTGGAAGGAATACTTGCTGATATGATATTTTTCTGAGAAAATGCTCGGTTTTCGATTGCTGTAACCTGGTAGTCCTTTCCGTCATATGATACGCTCTCAGGGATAGTAACTGAAGCAGCATCTTCAGCTTCATATGAATCCTCATGTTCAAATGATATAAGTGAACATGTTTCTCCGTCATCATTAACCCTGAATGCAAAGCTGCCGGATGAAAACTCTTTTACGCTTTCCTCTGCAATTTCTTCTCCTTCAGCAAATACAGGGATAGCCGAATAATTAAAATTAACAGCTGCCGGAACTGCTGTCAGGTTAAAGGCGAGTAGCAATGCCAAAATGGATCTGATTGATTTTTTCATAGTTGATTCCTCCATAAAATATAAATATCTACATTTCCTCAAAGAATAAAACAACGAATTGCTGTTCGTATCAGACTCTCAAAAGAACATAGAGCTTAAAATTATCCTTCTAATTCATAATACTATATAAATCATTAAAAAGCTACAAAAAAATTTTTATTTTTCAAAAAATTTTTTTATAACAACACAGAGGATATCCCCCGCCTCTGCTTGTTAAAAGCAGAGCTTTGAAAAGTTCGTATCTTTTTTTCCGTGAAGAAAAACAGATATAGGTATATAATAAATTTGTTATTATAGAATTCAGGCTTTTCAGACACGGTTCTCAAACATACAAAGTTCCGCCGTTCTTCCATTAATTTTTCTTCATTATGATACTATAATTCAATAGTGTTTTTATTGAAAATTTTAATCATGTATGTTATAATTCTATTGTATAATTTTTTTTACAAGGGTGGATTTTATGGAGCAAACAATATATACCTGCGTAGTATGCGGCGGTGAGATCGAGCCGATAGGCAAAGGTCTCGGAAAGTGCATTTACTGCCGTTCAAAGCAGTCAATACCTACGCTTAATCTTGAAAAACTTGAAAGAGCAAATGCTCTGAGACGTGATAAATATTTTCAGGATTCTCTTAAACTTTATGAAGATATAATCAGTGAATCCCCGACAAATGCAGAAGCTTACTGGGGTGCTGTTCTCTGCAGATACGGCATCGAATTTGTTGAGGACTATGACGGAACAGCAATACCTACATGTCACCGTACAATATCCAGACCTATTACAGAAGATACTGACTTCAAATATGCCTGTCAGTATGCAGAAGGAGACCAGAAAGAATACTACACGAAACAGGCAGAAATTATTAACGAAAAACAGAATAAAATTCTTGAAATAGTTGCTAAGGAAAAGCCTTATGATGTATTTATCAGCTACAAGGCAAAAGACAGCAGCGGAAATCCTACTTCCGACAGTAAGGAAGCAATGAATCTCTACTACAGGCTTGAAAAAGAGGGCTATAAAGTATTCTTCGCTGAAATTACTCTCACACACATGGTCGGACAGGATTATGAACCTCATATTTACGCTGCGCTGACAACTTCAAAAGTAATGGTCCTTATCGGATCAAACAAAGAAAACATCAACTCTGTCTGGGTCAAGAACGAATGGTCCCGATATCTTGACATGATATCAGAAGACAAAAACAAAACCCTAGCAGTTGTATATTATGATATGAAGCCTGATGATCTTCCGATGGAACTTAAAAAGAGTCAGGCAGTAAACTGGAAAACTCCTGAAGCCATGAATACTGTCATGGATACTGTTAAAAAACATGTAAAAAAGGAGAACCCGGAAGAAAACCTGAGCGGTTCTGATTTTAACTCATCGGTACAGAACGTTTTACACAGCAGAGAACAGCGAAAGTCAAAAGCAAAATATGATAATGCAGTTATTCTCGCAAAATCCGGAAATGTGAACGCTGCACTAAGAGATATTGATGAGCTTCTGCTCTCCGCTCCTGATTATGCAGAAGGACACTGGCTGAAATTATGCCTTTTAAACGGAGTACTTCCGGATTCGATCGCAGGACTTCCCCTCAATTTTCAAAATCACCCGGAATATCTTTCGGCTGTAAGGTTTGCTGATGAAAAACTAAGGGAACATTATGAAGCAACAATGCAGACATGTCTTGAAAACATCAGCCGAAAAGACAGTTATTCGAGAGAATTGTATGATCTTACTCAGTCATATTGTTCCATGAATCCTGCAAACGTAAAATTTAACGCCAACAGAATAAAAGAGATAAAACAGATCCTTTCAGATCCCAAAACACTGAAGGCATATCGTGTAAAGCCTTTCCAGCTTGTCGGGGCAATAGTCTGTATGATCATTCTGCTTATCAAGATAGCTGCATTTTTCTCTTTCGGCAGCAATTCAATGATAGTTGATGATATGGGAGTCGTAACTTTATTTAAACTGGGCGTATTTGCTTATATGATCGCAATTATTTTCATCCAGAAGGGCATTGTCGGAAAAGCCGGTATAGCAACAGGTATTATCTCGATCATCCTCGGCTTTCTGATCAATACATCAGCAACGCAGACAGCATATATTTCACTTGATTCCATAAAAACAAACAATTACTTTGATATTGCAGTTCTGGCAGCGGGAATCATAAGAACAATCCTTACAACAACAGGAAACAGCAAAAAGAAAAAGTCACGAGAAAGCACTTCAAAGCTTGTAAACGAACTGAATCAGCTGCTTTGTGATGCTCTTAATTCATATCAGAACGATGCAAGAGCTTTATTTGACAAACACAGCGGCGGAAACGCTCCGCTGCAGCCTATCATGGATCCTTCATTTTCACAGCTAATATTCAGGGAAAGAGAATGGCTTAAACAGTTTAATATGCCGGTTGTTGTTTCAAAAAACAAAAACAAAAAAGTGAAGAATCCAAGCAATCAACCACGAAGATAAAAAAAGCTAATATATATCGGAGGTAATCAAATGGCAATTTACAGCGTTATCAAATGCGATCTGAACAACGACATTCTTGTTTCAAAACATGAATGCGAGGATTTTAATAACAAATCACAGCTCATTGTTCAGCAGTCACAGGAGGCAATATTCTTTTACAACGGTCAGCCGCAGGATGTTTTCGGTCCCGGCAGCTACACACTTGATACTGCAAATCTTCCGCTTCTGAGCAGAATAATCAACAGAGCATCAGACGGTGTCTCCCCTTTCCACGCAACAGTATACTTCTTCAACAAAGTCAGCATGCCTGATGTAAAATGGGGAACAGCAGCATCAGTATCAGAAACATACGAAGATTCGACTGTGAACTTAAATATTGGCGCACGAGGCGGTATGACACTTCATATCGAAAACTCAAGAATGCTGATCGAAAAAATGGTAGGAACCGAAACCAGGCTTTCAAAAGAAAAATTTATCGATAAATTACTTGACTATATTATTCCTGTAATAAAAGACAGTCTCAATACAGCAAAAAATGAACTGGATCTGAGTATTTTTAATATGCCTCAGAACCTTACAGCAATTTCAAAATATCTTTCACCTGAAGTATCAAAACAGCTTGAAATATATGGCATTGAACTTGAAAACTTCTCTGTAAGCGGCATGCAGCTTCCTGAAAATGATCCGATATTTCAGAAACTTCGCGATTTCAGTACCACAGGCATTATCGACAAAGCCGACGACAGAGAGTTTATGCGCAAGCAGAAAAGAAGAATGGCTGAAGAAGACATTAAAGATCTTGAAGCAGACAGAGAACTTATGCGTGAGCAGAAAAAAAGAATGGCAGAAGCCAATCTGGAAGCTTTCAAAAGACAGGTCGGAGGCTATACATATCAGGAGGAGCGCCAGCTTGATATTGCACAGACTGCAGCAGGCAACTCCGCATCAGGCGAATTTACCAATATGGGTATAGGTCTTGGAATGATGGCCGGTGTCGGAACATCAATCGGTTCACAGACTGCAGCTGCTGTAAATTCTGCCATGGGAGCAGTTCAGCCGCCAAATCCTGCTTTTACGGGAACACCTGCCGTTCCTGAAAATCCGGCACCTGCAAACAATATGATCTTCTGTCCTTCATGCGGAAATAAAATACCGCGAGGAAAATTCTGTATGGAATGCGGATACAAATTTGAGATCCCTGACGACATTTGCAAAAACTGCGGAAAGAAGCTTCTCCCCGGAGCAAAATTCTGTATGGAATGCGGAACACCTGTTTAATTTTCATTTTTTGAAAGGAGCTGCGGATAATTTCTGCAGAATAATAATATGAATAAATCAGCTTTAACTAATAAAACATCAATTATTTATTATATAATAGCAGCAGCCTATACACTTATAGACATGCTTGCATTTTCAAAAAAATCAGCTTTCTTCTTTATTTTCTGGATCATTTCAGTTGCTGTTATCCTTCTTCAGGTTTATCTTATCTCAAAACAAAACCCTGACGACAATTCCCTTTCATTTTTGAAGCTTCCTGTTCTTTTAATAGGCAATGTTTACATGGCTGTACAGATCATCTGGTCATTTATCGCAAATATACTGTCTCTCTCCAAGCATCTTCAGGGCGCCACTATCATAATTCAGGGACTTCTGATAGCAGCATTTTTTATTGCAATAACTGCATTTTCAAAAGTAAAGGAAAATGCTCAGAAAATAAAAGATACCAACAGAGAAGCAACCATCGATGTAAAAAAATGGGCTGTTACAATGCAGAGTATTTATGACAATCTTAAAAATACTGAAAATGCTGATGCTGCCAAGAAGCTTTTGGATGAGATAAAATATGCAAATCCAAGAAGCAATGCAGACTGCTTTGAGGAAGAAAAGACGATCAAAAACAAGCTTGACAATCTTCTTCAGGTAACTGAAAGTGCAAAATTATCTGAAAGCGGAACAAACATCGATCTGAAAAGTGAGATCAATGACATTATTACTCTTGTAAAACAGAGAAATAAAATGATCAATACTCTTAGATAACATTAAAAAATATTAAACTTTAAGAATGTCCCTTTGACCTGTTTTCGCAAGGGGACATTCTAAGTGTATACGGGAGAAATAAATATGCCAAATCCAATTACATACAAATGCGTCATCTGCGGTGCTGAAATTGAAAGCATCGGACGAGGAATGGGAAAATGTCCATCCTGTAATTTCAGACAGTCCATGCCTACGGTCTCGTCTCAGAAACTGGACAGAGCCAACAAATTCAGACGAGATGAACATGACTTTAAAAAAGCTCTGAAGCTTTATGAAGAGGTAACTGAAGAGACCCCTGAGGAAGCAGATGCTTTCTGGGGCGCAGCTATATGCAAATACGGCGTTGAATTTGTTAATGACGAAGCAGAAGATGTTGTACCGACTTTTTATCAGACAAACAAATTTCGTTTTTCAGGAATGCCTGAATTCAAAGCTGCGTGTGAAAAAGCTGATGACGAACAGAAAAGCTTCTACGAAAGAACTGCTCAGAAAATAGATAATGCTCACAGAAAAATAATCGATATTTTTGCTGCAAAAAAATTCTCAGCCGAAGTATATATCAGATGCTGTACAGATGAAAACAATATCGTTTCTGAAGAAATAAAAAAGGATGCCGGAAAAATCGCATCCCGACTTCGTGAAAAGGATTATATTGTATTCAGTCCCAATACAGAATCCTCAGGCGGAGATCCCGGTTCTGCAGAGTATGAATCATTTGCATACAACGGTCTTTCAAAAGCAGGTATAATGCTTATTATAGGAAACAAACCTGAACAGTTTACAAACAAATGGTTAAAAAATGAATGGACCAGATTTAATATTTTTCATAAGGAAAACAAACAGTGTATAATTATCCCTGTAGTGTTTGACATGGATCCGTATGAGCTTCCGATGGAGCTTCAGTCAACCCAGGCAATAGACTGGCATTCAGCAGAAGCAATGGATCTTGTCCTGGAAGCTGTTGACAAAGCTATGGGACGATATGTTGACAACAGTACCAGAAAAAACATCGAACATATTAATAATATAATCAACGAACAGGATAAGAAAAAGGCTGATCAGTTATATGAAAATGCATTAAAGCTGACAAAACAAAATGCTTCAGGTTCAGCCGAAGGCATCATACAGCAGATACTAAACATCGATCCGGAATATCACAAAGCTTACTGGCTTCGCCTGTGCCTTAAAATGAATACCACACCGGATAAAATTCAAAACCTGCGTCTTGATATCACAAACAATCCTGACTATATATCCGCACTCCACTACGCAGACGATGACAGCTGCAAAAAATATGAAGATATAAAAAACAAATGTTTTAAAAATCTTTCATTGCAGCAGAACTACAATAACGAAATCAAAAATCTTATGAATTCATGCTGTCAGATGCAAAACAGTCAGATAATCGATATAGGAAAGAAAAATACTCTTGAACAGTCAATAAACAATGCTTTAAAATCGCAGATCTATACTGCAAAAACATATTCAAATTTTTCAGTAGCCTGCTGTGCAGTAATATTTGTATTAAAAGTTATTTTACTGCTTGCCGGTTTAAAAATAGGAAGATATATGAATCTTAATGATAGTATTTCTGTTTCGAAAGGTATATTAATACTGATTCTTTTTTACGCTGTGTCTGCGCTGTACTATATATCTCTTTTAATAAATATTTTACCGCATCAGTTTTGTACGGGAAACAAATTGCTTGGAACGGCAACTGCCATCACACAAATCGTTTTATCTGTTGCATGTTCCGGATGTGATTACAAGGGCCTGATACAGGTCGGTCCAATGCTTAGTATGACTTTAAGATATAATAACAATACAGGTACAGAATACTTTATGTCTTTCTGGAACTTTGTAATTATTGATTTGCTTGTGGCAGCTTTCTTCCTCTGCAAATATATTCCTGTTACATTAAGAGAAGCAGGCAAAAAGAAAAGCAGACAAAAATGTGAACAGAACTACAATGAATACTGCTCTTTGCTTAACCAGGCTGCAGAAAATCTTGAAAATGCAAAAAGATCAATTTTTGAAAAATACAATTCACTTAAAGATTCTCCGGAGTGTATTCTTGAACCGGTCACAGACAAGTCTTTTGAGATAATATGCGAAAAACTTAAACACAGCTACGACGGACAATTTGTTGTTAAAGTTATTAATATCGCAAAATGTGATTATCTGAAGGACGATGATAACAAATAACATTTTTTTAAAAGCATTTCGATAAAATACTAAAAAAGGAGAAATTCCTCTCGGCACGGGAAGAATTTCTCCTTTTTATTTCAAAGCTCTGTGTTGTTCAAAGCTCTGCTTTTAACAAGCAGAGGCGATTCGTAGAATCGCTGACCAAACAGTCGGAGATTGTACTCCGACTGTTTGGTCAGATAGAACCCGC
>JAZQPR010000013.1:0-13841 GCA_045628605.1 Oscillospiraceae bacterium | reverse complement strand
AGTCGGAGATTGTACTCCGACTGTTTGGTCAGATAGAACCCGTTGCCTGCAGAGGCGGGGGATATCCTCTGTGTTGTTATATATTATATTTTTGAGGTGTATTATGGATCAGTATATTACAGGAGAAATTATAAAAAGACTGCGTGAAGAAAAAGGTCTTACACAGCTTGAACTTGCAAAAAAATTGAATGTTACTGATAAAGCTGTTTCCAGATGGGAAACCGGAAAAGGTTACCCTGATATCGCAATTCTGGAACCGCTCTCAGCTGCTCTTGGCGTAAGTGTTACAGAACTTTTAACCGGTGAAAATGTTGCCAACTCGAACAGATCATTCAATATGAACAGAATGAAATTTTACGTTTGTCCTGTATGTGGAAATGTAATATTTGCTTCAGGAGATGCTGTCATCAACTGCTGCGGAATAAGACTGTTTTCACTGGAAACTGAAGACGATGACAATGAACATAAAATGCATATTGAAAACAGTGAAGATGAATATTATATAACCATTGATCATGAGATGAGTAAAAAGCATTATATTTCATTCATAGCAGGTGTAAAAGATGACGGATGCGAAATAAAAAAACTATACCCCGAAGGTCCTGCAGAAGCAAGGTTTAAAACAAGCAAAACTAAATATTTATACTGCTGCTGCAATAAACACGGATTGTTCAGAGTAAAGATATGAAGATAACTTTCAATTATATCATTTTGAATTTATTATTATTTAAAGGAATTGCATATGAAAATAATCACACTTATGGAAGATATTCTTAGCGGAGAAAATTTACATGCTGAGCATGGTCTTTCTCTTTACATAGAAACAGAAAATCATAAAATTCTTGCAGATACAGGTCAGTCCTCGCTTACGTGGAAAAATGCTGAAATTCTCGGCATTGACCTTTCGAAAGTTGATACGGTCTTTTTAAGTCATGGTCATTATGATCATTCGGGCGGAATTTTATCTTTAATGAAAATAAATCCTGATGCTGTTCTTATTATGCGTGATAATGCCGCCGGAGAATACTACAGCTTTAAAGAAAATGCTGAACATTATATAGGTATAGACAAAAACATCCTCAATATTCCAAATCTTAAACTCATAAAAGAAAATACCGTGATCGATGATGAGCTTTCTGTTTTCACAAATATCCCCTGCAAACATAAAATACCTGAAGGAAATAAAAGACTTCACCGAAAAGAAGGGGAGAAGTATATTCAGGATGATTTTTCACACGAACAGTATCTGGTTATAAAATATGAAAATTCAAAGCTTGCTTTGATTTCCGGATGTGCTCATAAAGGAATACTGAATATTCTGGACGGATTCAGACAAATATATGACCGGGATCCTGATGTTGTGATCAGTGGTTTCCATATGATCCAAAATGAATACAGTGAAGATGATATTAATGATATCAAAAGCACTGCATATGAACTGCAGAAAATGGATACGATATTTTATACAGGACACTGTACCGGTGATTTTGCTTATAATATTCTGAAGGATATTATGGGAGAAAAACTTATTCATATTTAAAAAAATCCCTTTCGGTTTTGATATCGAAAGGGATTTTTAAATTGCTGATTTTATGAGCTGCAGGGGAGTAATCCGGTATATATTATTTTACCGCCCACCTCAGTTTGGTTGAGTGTGCTCGTGAGTTATTGAAGCATTCTTCTTTTGACGGTCTGATTACATCATCAGATATTTCGGACAGCAGACCTTCTTTTTTGAACTGCTTAAAAGCTTTTTTTACAATTCTGTCTTCACCCGAATGAAAAGTCAGAATCGCTATTCGTCCGCCCTCATTCATAACATATGGAAGTTTTTCAAGAAATTCATAGAGAACTTCAAATTCACTGTTTACATCGATCCTTAATGCCTGAAATGTTCTCTGGCATGATTTTTTGATCTCGTCTTTTCTTGTAGAAGCAGGCAAAAAGGAAAGTGCATTTTCTATAATTCCGGCCAGCTGTTTTGTAGTTTCAACCGGCTGTTTCTTCTTGTATGCAGAAAGTATAGCTCTGGCGATTTGTTCAGCATGAGGTTCATCTGAATTTTCTATAAGCATTCCGACTATTTCGTCTTTTGTAAGCTCCTTAAGTCTTTGAGCGGCTGTAACACCGCTTGTGGGATCGAGACGAAGATCAAGCGGTCCGTCATATTTGAATGTAAAGCCTCTTTCAGGGTTGTCTATCTGCATGGATGATACACCAAGATCGGCAAGAACAAAATCATATTTCTGACCTCCGGCAACAGTGTCGATGTTTTTGAAATTTGTTCTGCATATAGTAAGTATGTCTTCACCAAATCCCTTGTCAGCCAGTCTTTTCTTAGTTTTTTCGCTTTCAATAGGATCAACGTCGGTCGCATATATATGACCTTTGCCTTCAAGTTTTTCAAGCATTTTGCTTGTATGACCGCCGTATCCGAGTGTGGCATCGAAGCCGGTTTCTCCCGGTTTTATATTCAGAACATCAAGTATTTCATTTACCATGATCGGAATATGCATTCCGGCAGGAGTTTTACCTTTTTGTTTTATTTTTTCTACATCGGAACTGTATTTTTCCGGGTTAAGTTCCTTATATTTTTCTTCAAATCTTTTTGGATGAGTTCCCGAATAACGAACTCTTCTTTTGTGCTGCTGTTCTTCCATCAAAAAATCCTTTCAGAATAATTATAATAAATGTATTATATCATAATAATCAGCAAATGTAAATTATTTTTTATTATAAAAAAAATAACCCGCCATATGGCGGGCTTTTGATTTAAACTGTTTCTCTGTAAAACTTTCTGTTGAGTTTGCCGTTTGATGTTCTTGCGATCTCATCAACTTCAAGATAATACTTTGGAATTTTGTACTGTTCAAGTCTCTTTGTAAGTGCTTTCTTGATACTTGCGATATTAAGCGTTCCTTTTTCCTTCATAACTACGAGAAGTTTAAGTGCATTTCCGGTTATTCTGTCCTTTGATGAAGTACAAATACAGTCTGCAACGCCGGGAACTGATATAGCTTCAGCTTCAACTTCATCCGGTGATACTTTAAGACCGCCAATATTTATAACGTCATCAACACGGCCTTTAATGTAAACAAAACCGTTTTTATCAACGTATCCATAATCATTTGTATAGATTATGCCGTCTTTCAGAACTGTTTTTGTAAGTGCCGGATCATTGTAATAGCCTTTCATTGTTGAATTGCTTCTGAATGCAAGACGTCCCATTTTCCTTTTTGAAGATGAAATTGGTTTCCGGTCATCATCTACTACAAGTACTTCGGTTCCCTTCAGAGGCTTACCTATGCAAAATTCAAGCCCCGGATTTTTGTTGAACATATAGGAACAAAGAATACCGGCTTCTGAAGATCCATATGGGTTATGAAGTTCTGTATTTGGAAGAAGTTTTGTAACAAGATTTTTATCATGTTCAAGAAGCGGAGCAGTGCCAAGTTTAATAGCGCCTATTTTGTCAGCTCTCAGCTTAAGTTCATCAGGTGCCATCATTAAAAGCATACGAAGATTTGCAGGTACGAGAGACAAAAGAAGTTTTTCACATGGATAGTCAAGCGCATTAAAGTAATCCTGAAGATTTGTCATGTTTTTAAGAAGACAAACAGTTCCTGCACTTCTGAGCATTCCGCCGACTTCCCATATTCCTTTTGCATGATTTAAAGGTGTTGGTGTAACAAACAGTCCATGTTCTGCATATGTGTCCATGTGAAGAAAATCACGGATTTTTTCTTCTGAAGCCTGCATTGCACTGTAGGATATTTCTACTCCTTTGGAAGCACCGGTTGTACCTGTGGTGAATAAAATGATCTGTGTTTTTTCAGGATCAGGAAATTTAAAATCAAAATGTGATATATCAATATCTGCCGAATCCTTACGAACTGCGTCAGTAAAATATGTTTTTACTTTGTCTGTTTTTATATCAGCCATGTTTTCAGATATTATCATAGATGCTTTAAGCTTATACATAAGATCATGAACAGTTGACGCAGGAGTATTTCTTTCAAGACTGCACGGAATTGCTCCTGCAAGCTGCAGTGCATAATAACATATGAGATAATCAGGTGTCTGTGCAGCTTTGATCAGAACTATCTGACCGGGTTTCAGTCCGTTTGAAATAAAATAAGCAGAACATTTTTTTATCTGTTCCCAAAATTCACCGTAGTTTAGCATCTCCGTTTTGCAAAGTAATGCATATCTTTCCGTGTGTTTTTTTGAATTATCATATAATAATTCCAGTGTTGTTTTTTCCATATCTTAATCCCCTCCGAATTGTTGTACGGCTTTTTTTATTTTTCTAGCCTTTTTTATTTTATAAATAATTAATATTTATATATTATTTATCGGCATATTATTTGAATTATCAATATTATATCATAGGTTATATAAAATTGATAGTACTATTTTGTTATAGTTTGGGAATATGCCATAAAATTATAAATATTTTAAGCTCCAGTTTGTTTTTTTTACAAAAACAATAAAAAAATTTGTATTGATTTTAATGTTATAAAATCATTCTAATATCGTAAAATTAAGAATAATTGATAGAAATAACCGATATATGTAAACTTAAAATATTTATAATTTAATTTTTTAAAATATTGTTAAATAATAATTGTTTTTGATAGAAATGCGTATTATATTACATATGTCAAGCCGAATATTGCGGTATTTAAACTATTTTTTTATAATGGCTATAGTTTATTTAATCTTTGAAAACGGTTTCAAAAACCACGGTTTAATGTAGTTTGATACAGAATTTAGTTTTAACATTTTATCTCATTTTAAAAATTTAACACTTAAAAATTGAAAAATTGTGTTTTTTTGCAGAAATAACTGTGCATCTTTTGTTGACACCTTTTATTATTGAAAAAAATGTAAATTTAATATATAATATATAATATAACAACACAGAGCTTTGAAAAATATTAAAGAAAGACCGGAATAATCAAATGAAAAACATCATACTTGAAGAGCTGTCAGACATTCTTCTGAATTATGAAAAACCTTCAGAATATTTTATTAAACTTGATACAGAACACAGAATTCAGGAAATGTATCCGGAATTGTTTTCTCTTAAAGGAATTAAGCAAAATGCGGAATTCCATAAAGAAGGGGATGTATGGACTCATACTTTAATGGTTGTGGATGCTGCTGTTGAAAGAAGGAGTAAAGTATCAAATCCGTTGTTTTTTATGATGTCAGCACTGTGCCATGACTTTGGAAAGACTGTTGCTACTATTGAAATTAATGGTAAAGTTCATTCTTACAGACATGAATATGAAGGAATTGCTATTTCAATAAATTTTTTAAATTCTCTTGGAGCTGACAGCGAAATGATCAGTTATGTTGCAAATATGGTTAAAAATCATATGGAACCAAATATTCTTGCCCGTGCAGGATCAAAAATAAAGAAAACGAATAAATTATTCTATGATTCCGTTTCACCGTATGATCTGATTCAGCTGTCTGTATGTGACTGTGTCGGCAAGCTCCCTTATGAAGGAGACAACGAAAAATTTCTTTTAGACAGACTGGATATTTATAACGAAATCATTAAAAAACCTTATGTTACTGAAAAAGATCTTTTAGATGCCGGTATTATCAAAAATGAAAATTTTGATATGATTCTTGACCATGCACATAAGCTGAGACTGGCAGGTATTGACAAAAGCAATGCTCTTTTACAGACAATATCCTTTGCGAAAAAAATGTGCAAATAAAATTTTTTAAAGGTTTAGTTTTGTTTAATGTGATTTTTTATCAAACAGAGACAGGATAGTATATTTTTTTATATAACAACATTTATATTTTTATTAATTGAAATAGATGTTATTTTGTGTTATAATTCTTGTATATAGTTTACAATTTTTATATGCAGCGGGGCTTATTTATGAGTATTTTGAAAATTTTTACATCTAATTTCTGGAAATTCGACTTTATCATTGCAATTTTTTTTATTTTAAATCTTTATAAATTTTTTACACTGAAAAAAATAACAAATACTATTTATGGTCATTTTAATTCAAGTGACAGAACTTCCAATCTGTCTGAAAGCGCTCAGCAAAAACTCCAGAAAAGCACCAAAGAGGAAAAAATGCTGACAGCAAGGGAACTGCTTGATATGCGAGAGAAAATGAACAAAAAATATTCTGTATTCACAAATCTTACAGCCATGTTTCCTTTGTTCGGAATGCTGGGCACTGTATGGGCTTTGATTCAGATGGTTTCAAAGTTCGGTGTTTCTGATTATTCTAATTTCTTCTCTGCTCTTACATCGACATTCTGGGGAATTGTTGCAGCCTTGATCTGTAAATTTTTCGATTCATTGATTTCCTATAAAATAGAAGATAACGAGAAGCATATGGAGCATCTGATATTTTCGGATGATCACACTAAAACAGAAGAGGAAAACTAGTATTGGAGTACAATTATGAAAAAACGTGACATAGTACTTGATTTTACATCCCTGCTTGATGTTATAATGATTATACTTTTTCTGATTATAGCAGGTATGAAACAGACTTCTGACAATACAGACAATGGATTAAAAGAAAAAGATGAACGAATAGCCCAACTGGAAAATGAAATCGAAAAAGTTAATTCAGAACTTGAATTATCGTCTTCTGATCTGAAAAAAGAAGTATCTGAAAAAAATGATATTAAGTTATCCTACGATGAACTGAAAAATGAATACGATCTTCTTTCAGCAGAAAAGGGATTTGATGAAATTGAAGATAATGTACTTCTTGAAACGCTTCTGAACAAAACAGACAAACTTGTGTTTAACTGCACTTCCTATTCAAAAGAGAACAACTCTGATGAGGCATCTGTAGAAATAAAAATTTATTTTGCTGAGAACGGCAAAGATCCTGAAGAAATAAATATGGCAGTGCTTAAGCATGATTTTCGACTGAACAGTGAAGAAAGAAAAAAGAAAAATGCTGAAATGCAGGCAAATTTATTTAAAATATTGAAGGATGTTGTCAGTGATTCAGATTCTGACTGTATTTTGGCAACTATTCAATATCCTTATAATGATAAAAATTTTTCGCAGACAGATCTGGAGATAATTTACGGTGCTTTAAATGATATAGAAACAAGCTGTTCTAAAAAGTGTTTCACTGATAAAGTTAAGCTTTAGGAGGATTTAGCAATATGAAAAAATTGATATTTATTTTATTATTAGTAATTATTGTAGTTATAATTATCATAAAAAATATAGGTCAGTTCGGACTAGGTGCGGGTTCCGGGCTTAAAAAGGGTGAAGAAAATGACAGAAATATACCGGTTCAGTCAGAAGCAACGTCTGCTGTATCAAATGAAACAACGCCTTTTGAAACCGAAAAGTTATCTGAAGCGTCTGAAAAAGATGTTGTGATCAATGTAAAACAGGATGAATATTATATTGATGGAGAAAGTATTACTCTCGATGAGATCAAAGAAATGATCACAAAAGATAATTTAACTCAGATCAGTCTTGAAAATAATTACGCTTCGTCAAAAGCCTGGGAAGAATTAAAGAAAGTACTTTCTGAAAAAAATGTTTCTGCAATTGAGAAATAATAAAGATAATTAAATTATATGATATGATATGATATGATATAGAGTTCTTACAATTATACAGAAGGGGTTTGAGATTATTGGAGAAAAAAGATTTAAAAAAATCATTATCTGTTATTTTTGCATTAAGTCTTTTTGCCGCAGGAATAAAAGTATTTCCTTATACAGATAATTACTGCTCCTGCAAAAATGTTTATGCAGCAGTTAAAACCAATGGTAAATGCGGTGAAAATGCAAGCTGGTCTTTGGAAGATGATACTTTGATCATTTCAGGAAAAGGTAAACTTGATCCATTTTACGGGAGAAGCAGCTCATTTTCGCCAGATAAATTTGATGAGCAGCCATGGTATTTATCCAATGAAAATATTTTAAACATTAAAATTGAAGAGGGAATAACAGAAATAACAGATGGTGCCTTTAAAAGAACAATTTTTGCAGCAGAAGTATCACTCCCTGATACTTTAACTAAAATCGGAAATGAAGCATTTTCCAACTGTTACGCTTTGAAAAATATCACATTGCCCGATAGTGTCACTGAGATCGGAAATGATGCGTTTTCGTTTTCATCTTCGCTCGAAAGCATAAACATTCCTGCTAACGTCGTAAAAATTGGAACTTCTCCATTTTCTTCATGCGAAAAGCTGAAAAAAATTAAAGTATCAGCTGATAACCCTAATTTTTGCGATGTTGATGGTGATATTTACGATAAAAACAAGCAGAGAATAATCCAGTATGCTTCAGGTAAGGATAGTTTTTCCGTTTCGTTGCCCGACAGTGTAAATAAAATAGATGAATATGCTTTTTATAACTGTGGCAGTTTCAAATCAATTTCATTACCTGATAAAGTAACAGAGATCGGCGAAAATGCTTTTAATGGATGCAAATCATTGAAAAACATAAATTTATCCAAGCTGGTTTCAGAGATCAAACCATATGCACTTTCAGGTTCTGCTGTTGTTGAACTTAATTTTCCTGAAAAAATTCACGTTATAGAAAAAGGAGTGCTGGCAAATTGTGAATCTTTAAAAAGAGTTAATATTCCAGAAACTGTTACCACAATTGAAGATGATGCTTTCAACGGCTGCACTTATCTTACAGATATAAATCTTCCGAAAAATATATCATCAATTGGTAAACGTGTATTTTTTAACTGTGAGTATATCAAGATAATAGACATACCTGACAAAGTTGATAAAATTGATGAGGAATCATTCAGCGGATGCTCAAAGCTTCGAAAAGTTACTATTCCGGACAGTGTAACAAGTATTGAAAAATCAGCCTTTAAAAACTGCAGTATACTTAATGAACTGATTATTCCTGATAGTGTTTCATATATAGCTGATGATGCTTTTGATGGATGTTCTTTATTAAAAATTTTATGTACTGAAGGAAGCAAAGCTCAAAAATTTGCTGAATCTCACAATGTAGATTTTGAAATTTCAGAAAGTGCTGAGACAACTGTGACAGTAACTGAAGTTCAGACAGAATCCGATTCGAAAATAGTTTCCGGACCTGATACCCAAAAAGCAGATTCTCAGATCTCAGGTGGCAGTAAGGCGGGGGACACTTCTGAACCTGTCAGCAGTGAAAGCAGCTCTGAATTAGATACAAATATTATAAACAGCATTATCAGTTTTATAAGCACAAATTATATTTATATTGGCGCAGCAGTAATATTCATTATAGTATTACTAATATTAGTAATCGTTATCAGAAAAAAGAAAAATAAATAATAATATTAAAAATGCCTTTGCTTAAATAATTCAAGTAAAGGCATTTTTCTGAAAACTAATTTGTTTTTCCAAGCATCGGAACAGCTGAATCATGGCTTATATATTGCTTAAATCTTGCAAGATCTGCAATATCAACTTCGCCGTTGCAGTCTACATCGGCAGCTTTTCTGACAGAATCTGAAATTTCTTTGTCTTTGTTCATAAGAAGAACACTGAGAATAGAAAGATCGGTAAGTTCAGCAACGCCGTCTCCGTTTAAGTCACCAAATAAAACTGTATTTTCAATACTTGTATTATTATTTCCTCCCGGAGCAGCATGGATTTCTGAAGGATTAAAATCAATTTTTTCACTTAATGTACAATTCAATATATCAGCAGCAGCCACATCGTACTCAAGATCATAATCCTCTGCATATCGTTTGCACAGATCTGATTTTGCTATAGAGTCTTCTGTTACTTTATAAAAGGCAAAATCTCTGAATTTTAAAGTTGTATTTTCAGGGAAACAGTCTTCAAGCTGGTAGGTTCCGGCTCCACCGAAATTAAATTCCCAGACAGTATCCTCTATATCTTTATCCGCTTTAATAAAACATGAGAATTTATATTCTGTATCTTTTTCCAGCTTTATTGTTTGGAATGATTTTTCTTTTGACAAGCAGCCATATGTGAAATCATATTCATTTTTCTTATTTGGATGGTCTGCAGCATTTGTTCCGGTTTCCGTGAATCCTGTATTGTTGTTCCAAATATCATAAGTGGCTTCTCTGTTTCCTATTCTGGTATATAATTCACCGTTTTCAGAAGGTTCAACTGTATATTCAATATAGTAGTAATTGTCTTTTTCAACAGGACCAAGATCTGTTATCATTCCTGCATCCCATCTGTCCTGACCGCCTTTATTTTTTCCTCCGGGATTTTGAATATTAATATTAAGATAATCAATTCTTCCGCCCGGTTCTGTCTCGTTTTCTTCCCATGTACAGTTTTCAACCTCTGCATTTACAACTGCCGGACCGCCTTCAGTAATAAACCAGTTATGATAGCATCTGTCGTCTATCTGTGTAGTTTTCTTTGTATATTCATTTTTTTCTTTTATGGCAAGTATTTCATCAATTTCATCCTTCATATCCGGATACTGAGTGATTGCTTTTACATATTCAGGTGTTATTCTTTCATCACCTACAGTGACTTCCTCTTCTGAAACAACTGTCGTAAAATTTGAGGCAAACTGTATATGAGCTCCCTCAGGGAAGCAGTCTTCAGGCTGATGGGATCCTGCACCGCCGAACTGAAATTCCCATATAGGTTTTTCAATATTTTTTGTACTTCTGTAATAACATGTAAAGTGATAATAATAGCCCGCTTCTATTTTTACAGTATCATATGATTCTGCAAAATTTGTACATGAATATGTGATTTCTGTTTCTTCGGTTGTATATTCTTCAAGTTCAGTAAATCCCATGTTGTTATGCCATGCATCATGATCATCACTGTCGCCGATTCTCGTGTAAAATTCGCCGTCACAGTTTGATGTAATTATGTACCTAACCTTATATAGTTCTCCTGCCTTTATCGGCTCATCCAGTTCAGTATACAGTCCGCAGTCCCATCTGTCCATTCCGCCTCGTTCCTGACCGCCGGGATTGTTTAATGTGAAGTATACACTGTTCAGATATTCTCTGTGACCGTTTCTTATATATGCATTTGTACCTGTTGAATGCTGCATTTCTGCGCTTCCGCCTTCAACCTTGTACCATCCTGTAAAGCAGAAATCAAGCGGTGTATATTTTTTTACGTATTCTGTACCGTCTGAATTTTTATATCTTTTTTCAAAGCTTCCATCTTCCGGTGACGAAGCAGTTTCAGACGAAACCAAATTTTCATCCGTTTCATTTGCTCCATCAGCGCTGACAGAGATTCCTGTTGCTGTAATAAAAAGTGCAGATGTAAAAATTGCGATAAACCTTGTTTTTTTGTTTTTCATTTTTATTCCTCCCAAATATTTAATGTCTGACGTATATTATTTGTCTCTCTGTTAATAACTCCGTCAGATACATTTATTATACTTTTCAGGAACATAATATGCTACATTTTTTTTTATAACCTTTATAATATAATTAATATATTTTTTTGGATTTTAAGACATAATGTTAATATTGCAAATTATATATTTTAATTATTTATAATTATTTATTGATAAATGGGACTTTTTTCAAGGATAGTAAGTATTACAGATATAGTACTTTTTTAAAGGATGTTGTTAATGAAAAAGAAAATCACAGGAATTATTTTATCTGTTTTATTAATGATTTCATTTGCTTTTAATAGCTCAACTGTGTCATTTGCTGACGTATCCGGTTCAGATTTATATACCGTAACTTCTGTTAAAACAGGTAATGAAGAAAGCTTAGACAAAGAAAATGAAAAAGCTTCTGAATCATTTCAGAAAATCCCGGTTGAATTATTTTCTGTTTCAAATCTATCACCGTTCATAGATACAGACCTGGATCATACTGACTGGTGGTACAGTGAATGGGACGACTGCCGTTATCTGTTTCTTCCTTCCACAGCCAACCGAAAAAACCTTCTTATCGATTATTTATCAGACGAAACTCTTTACCTGAACGGAACTGAGGTTATATCAGGACAAGAAACAGCACTGCTTGATACAGATGATGAATTTGAAATAATGGTTGGGACTGAAAAATGCGGTAAGCTGAAAATTATGCAGTCTGAACTTGGATGTATGTATATTTCAACCTCGAGCGGCGGGCTTGATGCACTTGATAAAAACAGAAATCAGGTCGAAACCGGAAAGGTTCTGATGCTTAATTCAGACGGCAAAACAGAATACAGCGGTGAAATAGAGAAACTGACATCACATGGCAATTCTTCATGGGATTACAGCAAAAAGAAGCCTTATAATTTAAAACTTCCGGAAAAAGCTGATCTGTATGGAATGGGGAAGGCGAAAAAATGGGTACTTCTTTCAAATTATCTTGACCATTCGATGCTCAGAAACAAGCTTACAGAAGAAATGTGCAGAGAAGCAGGAATGGATTTTGTAATGGACTCTGTATTTATTGATCTCTATGCTGACGGATCATACCGTGGAACATATCAGCTTTATGAAAAAGTTCAGGTACAGAAAAACAGAGTAAATATAACTGAGCTTGAAAAGAAAACTGAAAAAATCAACAGTAAGAGCCTTGATGAATACTCTCATAAAGTCGTCGGTGCTGAAAAAACTACTGATTATATGGAAAACAGCTATAAATATTATGATATTCCAAATGATCCTGATGACATAACCGGTGGGTATCTTTTAGAATTTTTTCAATGGAACAGATACGGAAAAAAATGTGAAAGCGGTTTTGTTACATCCCGTGGTCAGGCTATAGGACTGAGAGACCCTGAGTATGCATCAAAAGCACAGGTTGAATATATTCGTTCTTTTGTACAGGATATGGAGGATGCCATATATTCAGAGACAGGATATAACAGTAAAGAAAAACACTTCAGTGAATATATGGATGTTGATTCTCTGGTAAAAGCATATCTTGTACAGGAAATAAGTCAAAATATTGATGCAACGTTTTCAAGCTTCTTTCTCTGGAAGGAGTCGGATAAGACCGGAGACGGAAAGATCCATTTCGGACCTGCATGGGATTTTGACTTTAGTTATAACAACTTTTCAAACAGCCGAATAAACTCTGACGGAAACAGAGGATATTCAAGCAAAGCAGATAATTTGTATGCAGCATATTTTCCTATACACGGATATGAGGACGGCGGTAACGGTTCAACGAACGGGAGCGGAAGACCAACTGAAGGGATCAGCTGGATCGGAACTTTATACAAGCATGATGATTTTGTAAAAAGAGTATCAGAAATTTATTTTAATAATTTCGAAAAATATCTTAATGATCTTACTGACGGAGAGCATCCATACATCAAAGAACTGGCGGAGCAGATAAGTTCTTCTGCAGAAATGAGCAACATGAGATGGCACACATACGGCGGAAAGGATTTTACTGTGTTTGGTGAATCGAGCGGGGCTGATTATATGGAATCCGTAGACATTCTCAGAAAATATATTCAGAAGCATAAAAACTGGCTGACTGATCTGTGGCGTCCGTACAACTGTATTCCCGGAGATGTCAGCGGTGATAATACTGTTGATATATATGATGCAGTACTTATAAAAAAATCGATTCTGAATGTTAATGGCACCAAATTATATTCAAAATACGCAGGGGATATAAATAACAATGGAACAATAGATATTCTCGATCTCTGCAATATCAAAAAGATGCTTTTGCAATAATTCTTACACTTTAAATTCACTCAAAAACAGCCGGAATCTCAATTTAAATTTGAAATTCCGGCTGTTTTTTATTTTCAAAGTTCTGTGTTGTTCAAAGCTCTGCTTTTAACAAGCAGAGGCAATGTCATCAACTTAAGCCTTCCGTGACGCACAGCGTCCTTTGAGACCCCTTCGCCACGCTTACGCGCGGCCCTCTTCCCCTTATC
>JAZQPR010000012.1:0-5118 GCA_045628605.1 Oscillospiraceae bacterium | reverse complement strand
TTTCAACTCTTTGTTTGTATTTCAATATGATACACCTCCATGGTAAAGTATATCATATTATCGAAAAATAAAAAATAAGGATGTAGGATTTACGACATGCTTATATGTCATTTTTCCTACATCCTTATTATATCATTTGCACTCATAATAATTCAATCCGTTTAAACTTTCTAATTACCCACTGTTTTCTCAATTTGATTGTGAAAAAACAGTTACATTAATATCTTACTATGAATTATGCATTTTGTCAACAATTTTCTTGCAATCGACCTTTCTTTTTGCCACTATGCCTCTTATTATATTTTTTAGATAAAAATCAGGCGGCGGGTTCTATCTGACCAAACAGTCGGAGTACAATCTCCGACTGAGCGGGAACCGATTCTGCGAATCGCCTCTGCTTGTTAAAAGCAGAGCTTTGAATCCCTCTTTTCTATGTCATAAAAAATTTCGAAGCTCTTCTTTTAACAATCCCGAACCAATAGAAGAATCGCTTCATCATCACAATGTAATTGCGGCATAATAAACTATATATGTCAAGTATTTTTAAAAAAAATGTGCAATACAGCTGTTTTATCACCTGGATTTTTACCGCTTGACTTATTCATGGCAAAACGATATAATACAAAGTGAAAATAAAAATTTACGGTTTCGAAAAAATGATCCAAACTAAGCAGTCCTTTGGGGCTGCTTTAATCATATCCACTACTGTTCAAAATAGAACTAAAATACAATCAGAAAAGGAAACGGGACAGCTATGAATAAAAAAAATTTTACGCTTTTGATACTGGCAGCCGGCTGCAGTGAAACAGCGTTTTATCCGATGACATCAGAAAATGAACTGCTTATCGATTACTCAATAAAATATGCTTTTTCTGAAGGCTGCAGAAATGTCGTCGCTGTGGTACCGGGAGCTGACAGAGAAATTGCCTGGAATTATATGGAGATGGTCAGGAGAAAATATAATATAACGAACTATGTCGCTGCTGTACATGAAGATTATAAATTCTCTGCAAGTCAGCTTACAGATGCATGGAATGAGATCGGTGATGATGATATTATCACTGTCTTTGCAGACACTTATTACGGAAAAGAAATGTTTGCAGCTGCGGCTGAGCACATCTTAAAACAAAACCGCTCATGCATGATCGGTACAGTTCCCGAACAGAAGCTGCCTTCCATAGAAGAAAATGATACCGGCATTTACAGTACCGGTTCCGTTATGAAGGATCATCGTATATGCAAAAACATGTTTGGTCTGACGTATGATACCAGAAAGCTTATGGAAGATGAATACGATGAGATGATGACCTTTCAGGATCGGGACAGCACAGAAACGAATATAACATTTTCCGAATACCTGAAAAATAAAATAGACAAACTCAGTAACTTCAGTCCGGATCTTATTGATAAAGATAAGGAATTTTTCACTGTATATGATAAAGAAGATGCAAGATACGTATACAGTCGTAACGGAGAAATGAAAAAAAACATAAGTGAAAGCTGCTGCTGCAGTTTTGCGAAAATTTATCTGTACACAACAGCACACAATACGATCGCTGTAAATTTTGATGCATATGCGAAAACTGAATACCCGTTTGGCCAGGACTATATGCATTTTTCTCTGAATAAACCGTTTGACACAAACATAAGTGCAAGTGAAATTTCCGGAAATACTTCCTGCAATATTGATTCAGAATACAACTGGAACAGCAATATGAACTATGAAAATCAATACTGTGCCGGAAAATGCAGCTCTTCTCTCAAAATTAAATCTGAAAACAATACCATTCATTACAAATTTCAAAGCGAATGGAATGAAATAAATCCGTGGGAAAAATACCCTATTCATCTCGAAATGAAGTTTAAGTATTCAGCATATCCGGAATTTCTCAGAATACTGTCCGATGATCAATTATCCGAAACACCAATGCTTGTTCTTAAACCTGTATTTTACAAAAAGGCGAAAAAAACATCAGACACTGATAAAACCGATCCCATTTCAGATACACAGACGTCAGCAAAAAAAGTAACCCCGCCTGATATCTCCGTACAAGGCAATTCTGTGAAAATCGACATAAAAAAAGACCTCAGTTCCGGAACTCAAAGAGAATATGCAGACGTTTTCGACATTTCTGAAGAATCAAAAAAAATTAATTATGATCTTTTAGCACACTTCGGAAAATTCAGTGACAGCGGTCCGTGCCTGATACTGAAAAAAGGTCTGGATGATCTGTTTAGCAGGGAAAAGAAACTTATTTATTTTGCATACTCTGCAGAATTTGATCTCTCTGAAAATGTTTTAAACGTATATTCAACAGAAATGATGGATCAAAGTGCCCTTGAACCAAAATGTTTCAAAAACAACCCGCCGGGAAAACTGATCGATATCTGTAAAATGTACTGCAGGATCGAAAAAGGGAAAATCAAAGGTCATGTGAAGCATTTCAACGACGGCAATCATTCTGAATTCTGCGGACCGTTTCGTATGTTTCAGGCAATGGATAAAAACGGAGAAATACTTGCAGCTGTTGTTATTACAAAAGAATCTGATTTTTCTGAATTTATTGAGACTGCAAAAAAACAAACGATCGCCCTGAAAACCAAAGTGATCGTTTTTGAAATTATGAAAAGGTATCAATGATTTCTTTTGCCTGCGCTTTGTGAGGGGCGTTTTCTTTTACTTGTAAGCTTATTTTCCTAAGATTTCCAATTAACATTTTAGCTAAAATATGATATACTAATATTAGTGAAAATAATTGGAGGTGTTTTTTATGATTACTGCAACTGCCACTGAGATACAAAATAATTTCGGACATTATCTCCAAGCCGTTCAGTCAGGTGATGAAATCATCATTCTCAAGAACGGTAAAGAAGTTGCGAGACTAATTTCTCATGAGTCAAGTGTTTCGTTTCTTACTGATTCACTCACAGGTGTTCTTAAAAATGATTACGATGATAAAACAATTCGTAAAGAAAGGATAGAAGCACATGAAAATTTTGGTTGATACCAATGTCATTCTTGATGTGCTTTGTAATCGTCATGAGTTTGTTGATGATTCCTCGAAAATATGGAAATACTGTGAAGTAGATCAGATTGAAGGATATATTTCTGCTTTGTCTGTTCCAAACATCGTTTATATTCTCAGAAAGGAACTTACTCCTCAGAAAACAGATCAGCTTATAAAACAAATTACTATGATTTTTAAAGTTGTTGACCTTAAATCTTCTGATTTAAAATCTGCTTCCGAAATGTTCTCTTCTGATTATAAGGATGCTTTGCAGATGTGTCAGGCAAACAGAATCAATGCGGATTATATCGTTACAAGAAATATCCGTGATTTCAAAGACAGTAAAGTACCTGCATTAAAGCCTTCGGAATTACTTGAAAGAATTTAAATTTTAAAGCTGCCGGCAGATGTCGGCAGCTTTTTTTATCAAGTCTGATATTCACAGCTGTATTGACAAAATCCAAAAGCGATGACATATTCAAAACAAAGGAACATCTTCTCGTTCGTTTTTGAAATTATGAAAAGGTATCAATAAACTGCTTTTACTCTACATTTATCTTCTCTTTATATGATATCAGATATTTTTCAGGTTTTGACAGATCCACATATATTTTCACAGCCTCGTCCTTTTTTACAGGTGTCTGTGATTTGTACCTGAAAGTATCGGTATTGAAAAAATATTCTTTACCTGTATTTTCATCCTCATATTTCAGCACAGCATAATAAGACGATTCCAGGTGGTCAAATTCTGCATAAATATAGCTGCGGCTGTCTATAAGGTATTTCATTGACTGATATTTATTTACAGATCTTGCAAATACTATGACAGGAGAAACAAAGAAAAAAATCATTCCCAAATTAACGATGACGTTATTGATTATTCCTACCTTTTTTTCAGGTTTTATCAGCAGAAGAAGAGTGATCACCCCAACAACTCCAAACCAGAAAATAAGTCCTGCTGTCTCGGTATCTCTGAGAGAAAAGCAGAAATAATACACGCACGCCAGTGCTGAATACAACAGTGTAATGACGATCGCTATGATAGAAATTATTTTGTCTGATATTTTATCTTTCAGTTTCATTCTGCCCTCTCCTTTCCATAAACAAATGCTCCGTATGCCTGCTCACAGATATGATTTGAAAAATCTGATTTTGGTTGTCTGTATATTTTCCCGGTGCAAGATCCTTGATTTTTAAGTTCAATAAAAATATACTTTTAATTTTAATGAGTATTTTGATAATAGTCAAGCTTTACAAATGAAAAATCAATTATTTTTGCAAAGAAACATAAGAAAACAAAAATGATTTCTTATGCGAGGATATCACATGCCTGAAATATGCATTTTTAAAAATTTTCAACATCCTAAAATATGCAATAATCAAAACTTTCAACGCCCTGAAATATGCATTTTTTTAATTTTACAACACCCTGTTTTATGCATAATTTCTTGATTTTTGATAACTACTATGGTAAAATAGTAGTGAAAGCGAGGAATCATTATGCTTAAAAGAAAAATGTATGACAGGCTTTTAAAATGGAAAAATGATAAAAGAGAAGAATGTCTCCTTATAAAAGGCGCAAGACAGGTTGGAAAAACATACCTTGTACGTCAATTCGGAGCGAATGAATATGAGAGCTTTATTGAGATAAATTTTCATATGCAAAGCAATCTTAAAGTGATTTTTGAGGGAGAACTTTCTTCTGAAGAAATATACAAACGCATCACTGCCAATATCCCGGGAGTAAAATTTATCCCCGGCAAAACACTTCTGTTTCTTGATGAGATACAAAAATGCTCTAATGCAAGAACTGCGTTGAAGTTTCTTGCACAGGATAAAAGGTTTGACGTTATTGCTTCAGGTTCTTTGCTTGGTCTTGCATATGGTCAGGACGCTGATAAAGAAGTAACCGAGGTCGATTCAATACCTGTCGGATATGAAAAGCCGCTTATGATGTATTCCCTTGATTTTGAAGAATTTTTGTGGGCATATGGCTACGGCACTGAAACTATAGAGTATCTTCGCAGCTTTTACGCCTCAAAAGAAAAGATACGGGCAGTGATCATTGAAAAATTTGACACTATCCTAAGAGGGTATCTCGCCGTAGGCG
>JAZQPR010000011.1:0-22793 GCA_045628605.1 Oscillospiraceae bacterium | reverse complement strand
CAAGTATAAATACAAAGCTAATATGAGCTGCGTAATATCTCTGATTGACGACTATATTATAAGATTATTTTATTCTATTTCAAATAGAAATCGTAATATTCTTTTATCGAATATTTACCGGAATATTATTCACGCTGTTATTCCTGTAAGACCAGGAAGATCTTATTTAAGAAAAAAATCTCATCCTTCAATAAAGTTTGCTCAAAATCAACGTTAAATCGCTTAAGTTGATGACATTGCCTGCAGAGGCGGGGGATATCCTCTGTGTTGTTATATCAATAAATTCAAAAATCCCATTAACATGCCCAATACTCCTCCGAGAATTACCAAAGCCTGTAATTCTTTCTTTGAAATATCCATTATGAGCTTTTCAAGTTCGGGAAGATCATATTCGTTGATCTTATCTTCAACAATTTTCTGAATATCAATACTTTTAACTATTTTATCAAGATAGTTTTCGCTTAATGAAGTCCACAGAGACCAGATTCGTTCTTTATAATTCGGAAATTTCTGAATTATTCTGTCGGTCAGTTCTTTTAACGGCATATCTTTGAATTTCTGATATTCGCCTGAAAGCAGTTCATTTATCAGCTCCGGAGATTTTTCTATAATCAGTCCGTTAATTTTGTTAATAATTGAATCATGAGCTGAACTAATTGCTTTTGCTGCGATACCTGAAATCATCGGATTCATATTTTTTATTAATTCCTCTGTACCGAAATCAAGGAGCTTTGTACTGATTTGTTCTTTTATGAGCTTGTCTGTAATGTGGACCGAAGCATAATCAGAAATAGAAACAGATTTTTTATCTGTATATTCAATAAGGTCTTTTTCAGTCAGATAATCCGCAAGAGTTTTTTCACTTTCATTTAGTGACATTATAATTGAGTCAGAATATGACATCAGTTTTTCTTTTGTTTCATCTGAAAGCATGTGCTTTTTAATAGTGTCACTGTCGAGAAGATTGTTTCCGACAACTCTTGAAACCGCTCTGGCAAGTCTCGGTTTTTCCTTTGGTATCAGTCCGGGAGTAAAAGGAACTCGAAATTTTCCGATATATACAGCTTTCCATGGTCTGAAAAGCATTTTTATTGCAAGCCAGTTGGTAAGCAAACCAATTCCTGCACCGATTGCAGGTGCTGTAATAATTTCCCAATTCATGTTTGTTTCTCTACTTTCTTATATATTTTTTTACTCCGCCATAATGTTGAATTGTGACGGAGTATTGATTAAAGATTACTTTGTTTTATTAATAATTGCATCTACAGTTTCAGAAATATTAACTGCAATGTTATCTACCTGAGTGATCGACTTGTCTATATTATATCCTGATTCTGAGTTCTTTGTAACAAATTTGCCGAGATTTAAAAGGATCTTTCTTATAAGATCAAGTGTACTGCATATTTCAGCAAGGGTTTCCTGCGATACACCTTTTGGATTGTTGCACGCTTCGATCATCTGTTCTATAACGGAATTGATCGTTTTTGCAGCGTCAGCTGTTTTATTGTTGTTGGAGAAAATAGATACAGCTTCTTTTCTGATCGCGGTAACATTATCTGAAAGATGCGGAATATTATCTTTTATAATTTTTGCCATATCATTGAGATTTCTTCTGATCTCAGCAACCTGTGCGGAATCATTTTTCGGAAGATTCTTTGAATAATATACACAGTTTTCCTTGACATTAGCACCATGGAAAATTGCAGTAGCCATTTCGGTACATGTTTTGCATCCGCAGGCGGTACAGTTGATGTTTCTGTCTTCTGTATTGTTTTTGAACATTGAATTGAAAATGTTGTTAAGATCATTATTTGTAGGCTGCTGAACAAATTTTGACTTGGCGTTGTATTTTCTGCAGTAAAGCTCTATACTAAGCTCTCTGTCAAATTCCTTGAAGAGCTTGTCAGTTTTATTTAAAAAGATACCGCTTCTTCTTTTTTCAGCATCTCTTTTTGTAATATCCATTACTCTGGATATTGTTGAGAGTGAAATGTTGTCACTCATTCCGACAGATGCATTGCAGCCTTCATTACAGCTGAGAAGTTCAAATACATCAGGTGCATTTTCGTCTGAAAGTGAAAGATAATCATTCATCTGCGAATAGATTCTTTCAAAGCCGGCACTTGACGTAATGTTAAGGTCATTTCTGTAAAGAAGAATATTTTCTTTAAGTCCTTCAGGCTTTGGATAAATTGAACCCATAAGTCCCTGTTTGCCGGAAAACTCGAAATAGTATCCCTGTCCGGTACTTGAGAAAGAAATTTTTCTTTTGTCAAAATACTCTTTCATTCTTTTGAATGTTACATTGTACTTGATAAGAGTAGTATCTTCAAATTCTTCTTTTCTTGCAATACATGGTCCGAGATAAGCGAAATCTGCTGTATCGTGAAGCTGTCTTCTTGCATAGATCGCTGTACATGCAGCAGGACTGTGAACAGGTGAGAGCTTAGGGATTATTCCCGGATTGTGCTTCTGTGCATAACTAACCACTGCTGCGCAGGAGGATGTAATGTATTTTCCGACTAAATTTTTGTTTACTGAATGAAGCTGAGCCCATGTAGCTATATCCGCACCGAATGAAACGTCATAGATCTTTCTGATTCCCTGAGTGTAGAACCATTTTAAAACATCCTGCCACACATCAGGAAAAGCGACTTTGATCGAAGGATCCACCAAAAGAGAAACCTGTCCTTTTTTGCTGTACATATCTTCAATAAAATCTTCATAATCATCTATATAATCTCTTGCACCGTGAGGGCAGCATCTGATACATTCGCCGCAGTTGATACATTTTTCTGAATCAATATCAGTATAGATCCGACCGTCAGGTGCGGTCTTTACAACGCATGCTTCAGAAACAGGACATACACGGACACAGGCATTACAACCGATACATTTTTGCGGATTTACAGTAACAATTTCCATAATATGTATTTAAGGCTGAAAAATAATGCAGCCATCCTCCTTCTTTGGAATAAATGTATTGAAAAGGCAATGAAAAATGGTGATTTTGCCTAATATATACTAAAATATATAATCGTTAATCATAACTTAATTGTATCATATTTTACATGTGGTGTCAAGGTTTGATACGAGTATATTTGTGAAATTAAAAAGTATTACAGGGCTAAGGTTTATAGAAAAATATCACTGGTGACAGAGACGTGGGATATCCTCTGTGTTGTTATATCAGCCGGCAGTTTCTGCAATATTACAGTATTATTTATTACTTTAAACTTTTACACTTTAAACCGTCAAATTGCTGTGTTTATTTTTTATATTTACGGGGAAATTGTTTAAAAAACAGAACTTTTCGTCTGAACGCTTAATTTACTGGAATTTTTTTATTGTTTAGTGTATAATGATATTGGAACTGTATAGACATAACATGCAGCTTTGGCAGAAAGCAGATGTTGCAGAAAATAAATTATCTAATTTAGGAGTTGGTGCGTGATGGGAATGGATTTCAGCAGAAAGCTTCCGATACCAAAGGAAATCAAAGCACAGTTTCCTTTGAATGATAAGCTTAAGGAAATCAAAGAAAAAAGAGACAAAGAGATCAGAAAAGTATTTACCGGAGAAAATGACAAGTTTCTGATGATTATAGGACCTTGTTCTGCGGATAATGAAGAATCAGTTATAGATTATATCAACAGACTTGCCAAAGTTCAGGAAAAAGTAAGTGATAAAATTCTTATTATACCGCGTATATATACAAATAAACCGAGAACTACCGGTGAAGGTTATATGGGAATGATCCATCAGCCTGATCCGGAGAAAAAAGAAGATCTTCTTGAGGGAATAATTTCTGTCAGAAAACTTCATACAAGAGCTCTGTCCGAAACCGGATTTGTATGTGCTGATGAAATGCTTTATCCTTATAACACCAGATATCTTGATGACCTTCTGGGTTATGTTGCTATCGGTGCACGTTCAGTTGAAAATCAGGAGCACAGACTTGTTGCAAGCGGAATAGACGTTCCTGTCGGCATGAAGAATCCTACAAGCGGTGATATCAGCGTAATGCTTAATTCTATTAAAGCAGCTCAGATCAGCCATAATTTCATCTACAGAGGATGGGATGTTACAACATCCGGAAATCCGCTTACACATGCGATCCTGAGAGGCTATATAGACAATCACGGAGTAACTCATCCTAATTATCATTATGAGGATCTTATCGGACTTTTTGAAAGCTATTCAAAGCGAAATCTTGACAACATGTCTCTGATAGTCGACACAAATCATTCAAATTCCGGAAAGAAATATAATGAGCAGATAAGGATAGCTAAAGAAATTCTTCACAGCTGCCGTCATTCAGATGACATCAAAAAAATGGTCAAAGGACTTATGGTTGAAAGCTATATTGAAGACGGTGCCCAGAAAATAGGAGAAGGTATTTATGGAAAATCCATCACTGATCCTTGTATAGGCTGGGAAAAAACTGAAAGACTGCTTATGGATATAGCAGATCTTCTTTGATATTTCTGATCTTTTTATGATAAAAACAAATCCGTTTTGTGATACCATGAATGATATCACAAAACGGATTATTTTTTTAGATAAAAAACAGTATTTTCTGAAGATCCGACTTTATGTCAGCGATCATTTGATGATCTGAAACGGATTATCAGTCATTTGTGTTTCTGTATTCCCTGTAATAATCTTTGCCGTCTGATGTTTTAAAATAATCTTCATCTTTGAGTGTAAAATCAGAATACTGCTGTTTGTCTGAAGTAAACATTGAATAATCGTTTCCGTTTTCTGTTTCAAGTATTCCGGATGCTGTTTCGTTGTCATTTTCATCATACTGGATCCAGCCGCCGTTTTCATAAATCAGAATATATGCAGTTCCTTCTTTTCCGTTGAAACACCATTTGCCGCCGACTTTGTCAAATTCATATACTTCCTCAGTCTGCTCACTTTGAACAGCCGGTACGCTGCCTGATGAAACCGGAGTTGTTTCAGCTGCGCTTGCAGATGTTGTGGTTAAAGGCGTGCTGGTCTGAACTGCATCAGATGAATATGAAGTAATAAGTATTTCTTCAGGAACAAAAGAGCCTGAAACTGAAGAAGCTTCAGCTTCTGAAACAGCAGAGGCTGATGAAACACAGGCTGTTTCTGAAATACCGGTTGAAATAACATTTTCAGTAAATGTACTTAAAGAAGTAACCATGTCAGTTTCAGTGATCTGGATCGTTTTGTTTGATAAGCTGACATCCATGGTACTGTTATCATTTGTTTCCTGTTCGGAACATGAGGATAAAATGGCACAAAAAGGAATCAGGACAAATATAACAGAAGTTTTTTTACGATTCATAAAAATTACCTCACAAAATGAATGCAATAATCTATTAATTCACAATGCAACATATAGATTATACTCTTATTCATTATAAAAAGCAATATGGAAAAAATAATGAAAAATATGAAAAGAAAAGATGATATTTTGTGACAGAAATATTAAGTGATTATTACGTGTGTATATTTAAACCATAAATAGAATAAAAAGGAATATACTATTATTTTTTGGATGGTTTTACAATGATCCCGGTAAAATATCTTGAGTGTTTTGTCTGCTTCAGTATCTGATCCACATTGTCATACAGTTCTCTCTGAAGATATGATGCATTCGGATTCAGATAGTTGTTTTTTGCTGTATGATTGCAGAATACATTTACTCCCTGAAGCTTGTTTCCGGAAGGAAATACGCAGAATGTATGGATCGCCTGATATAAAATATCAAAATTCATGCTTATAATGCCGATACCGTTGTTTTTCAGTTCTTTGCTGAATCCGGAAATTGCTTTATTCTCGGAGCCTTCTTTTGAAATTGCAGAACTTCGCAGACTGTTGATGCTGTATTCTTTATATATTATTCTGTGTGCATCAAGACATAAGTGAATTTTGTCAGGATCAGATCCCCATGCACCTTTTTTTGTAGGAATTCTTTCAAATGATCTGAGCTTCAGTGACTTTCCTATTCTGACTATTGTTTTTTTTCCGGTCGGTTTATAAAGCCCTGATATCTCAAATTCTGCAGCAAGTCTGAAAAAATCTGTATTGTCAACGCATTTTGAATATCCTGAAAGTCTTAAAAGATTACATACAGCTATTACTTCACATATAACGTGGTTCATGGAAACGCTGGCAAATTTAAGCTTTGGAAAATTTCCGCCGCTTTGATTGATTAGTACCTTCGTGTTGTTTAATCTTGCGGTGTTTACACTGGAAAAACCGGTGAGAACATTGTGCGAATAATTTCTGATCGTTTTCGAAACGTTTGAATCAGTGCATCTGATCCATCCGAGGTACTGCATATATATCGATCCGAAAAGAACCCATTTTGTGAGATTTTCAGGAATTATCGGCAGGCTGTCTGTTTTTTCTGACAATTCAGAAGCTCCGGATAAATAATAATACCTGTCATTTATTTTTTCTGATAAACGAATGGATATGCCGCCAAACCGGGTACTTTCGTCAAATGCTTCAGCTATCCATTCACATGCGTCAGAATCTGAATCTGAAAGGAAAAGAGAAGGGGCAGAACTGCTGTTTTCAGTCTTTACGGAAAGATATTTTCCTTCTGCCGACAGTATGTATCCTTTGGTTCCGTATCTGAATGTAAAAGCGGTTTTTTTAAAACCTGAGAAAGCTAATGAGCTTTTATGAACGGATATATATTTTTTCATGATCCCGTTTTTATTATATAAATAATAGGTTTCGTTATCGAGATACTTCAAACATTTTATTACGTCAGAAGACAATGCTGCCACCTCCCGTATTAATATTCCGGATTTATCAATATATATTATATTGTAACATTTTTATAAAAATAAATAAATTGAAAATACAACAAAAAATATTCATATATGCTTGATTATTTTATATATTTTATATATAATATTAGTGATGCTGATAAAGCATATAGGAAATTTTTATTATTTTAAGACATGTAAAGTTTTATTTTGAAAGGTGAAAAATTATGAACAGGAAATTTCAGAAAGTCATTTCCGTTGTTTCAGCAGCAGTGATGTGTTCGTCAGCTGCTGTTCAGACGGGAACGATAACCAGCCGTGTCGCTGCTGCCGGAGGATGTTCGATGGAAAAGCTCGACAGGGGAATTTATGCAGTGAAATCTTCTCAGGGAATGTTTGTCAGCTGGAGGTTCAATGCCGATGATGCGTCTGATGCGGAATTCAGACTGTACAGGGACGATGCTTTGATCTATACATCTTCTTCAGGAGAAGCAACGTGTTTTCTGGACAAGTCCGGAAATACTTCTTCAGTTTACAGGGTCGATACCTATGAAAACGGTACTTTAAGATCTTCAGATCAGTGCAGTCTTTCGTCCGGTTCAGGATATTTTGATATTCCTCTGAACAAACCGACAGGATCATGCAGCTATTCAGCAAATGACTGTTCAGTCGGTGATGTTGACGGTGACGGACAATATGAGATCTTTTTAAAATGGGATCCGGAAAATGCTAAAGACAATTCTCAGGAAGGTTACACTGATAACGTTTACATCGACTGCTATACACTTTCAGGAAAAATGCTGTGGAGAATTGATCTCGGAAAAAATATCCGAGCAGGACAGCATTACACACAGTTCCTTGTAGCTGATTTTGATGGGGACGGAAAGGCAGAGATGACATGCAAAACGGCTGACGGAACTGTTGACGGAAAAGGTCAGGTTATAGGAAATGCCTGGGCTGACAACAGAAACAGTGCAGGATATGTACTGAGCGGATCTGAATATTATACGCTTTTTGACGGAATGACCGGTGCAGCACTGGATACTGTAGAATATGAATTCCCGAGAGGAAATGTAAACGACTGGGGCGACAAGTACGGAAACAGAGTTGACAGATTTTTAGGTGCTGTGGCATATCTTGACGGCGTTCATCCGAGTGCTGTATCAGTAAGAGGCTACTATACCAGAATGACTGCAGTTGCTTATGATGTTGTAAACAAAAAACTGGTCAAACGCTGGACTCATGATTCCGGAAACAATGCGTATGACGGCTACGGAAACGGAAACCACAACTGTATGCCTGCCGATGTTGACGGTGACGGAAAACAGGAAATAGTACTGGGTTCCACATGTATTGATGACAATGGAAAGACTCTGTGGTGTAACAATAAGGGACATGGCGATGCAATGCATCTCGGTGATTTTCTCCCTGACAGAAACGGACTTGAACTCTGGGTATGCCATGAAGCTTCGCCATACGGACTTTCCCTTGTGGATGCAGCAACCGGAAACATTATTTTCCATAAGGATGGTTCAAAGGATACAGGAAGATGCGGTGCTGACAATGTATATGCCGGAAACAAAGGCGCTGAATTCTGGGGAGCTTCAGAATCTACAGTGTTTAACGGTCAGGGACAGAGTATAGGAACACAGAGACCGGGACAGAACTTTTTCGTGTACTGGGACGGAGATGCAGAAAGAGAGATACTTGACGGAACAACAGTATCAAAATATTTAAGTCCGGCAAATATCAAAACTATCTTTACAGCAAGCGGATGTATGTCAATAAACGGAACCAAAGCAGTTCCTTCACTTTGTGCTGACATAATCGGTGACTGGAGAGAAGAAATGGTATTTCCTCTTGAAAACAGTTCAGCACTGAGAGTATTCACAACAACAAGTACAACGAACATCAGACTTACAACACTTATGCACGATCCTCAGTACAGAATGCAGGTCGCAGGAGAACAGAACTGTTATAACCAGCCTGCTCATCCGAGTTTTTATCTTGGTTCAGATGCCGATCTGCCGGAGAGACCGTATGTTATGATAAACGGTGTTCAGACACAGGGCGGAGCAACACCTGCTTCATCAGGTTCATCTGATCCGGATGACGTATACAATGTTTCTTTTGATCCGAATACAGAATATACGATAAAAAATGTAAACAGCGGTAAATATCTCGATGTTGACAGCAGCGGATCTAATGCAGCTCAGTCAGGATGGATCGACGATGACGGTTCAACGGCATGGAAAATAGTATCGGACAATGACGGATATTTTTATCTTTATTCACAGTCAGGCGACAGGAGCCAGGTGCTTGACATAGCCGGAAAGAAAACCGCAGACGGCACAAATGCAGGAATTTACAGACTGACAGGAGGAGACAATCAGAAATTTGATATTTCTCCGAACGGTGACGGTTCATATAAGCTTTATACCAAAATTACAGGATGTTCTTCATGTATAGAAGTAGCAGGCGGGTCTTTCGATGACGGAGCAAATGTTCAGCAGTACCAGGTGAACGGATACAACTGCCAGGACTGGATCATTGAACCTTTAAATCAGAAAGCTCAGGAAACAGAAGCTGTAACAACAGAGGCAACGACAGTGACTTCTGAGACTCAGCCGTCAGTTTCAGAAACTTATTATACAACTGTATCATCAGTGCAGGTGACCTCGGTATCTGAAAATAATACCCAGGATATAATTTACGGCGATATAAACGGTGACGGTACAGCTGATCTTACCGATCTTACTAAACTGAGCGTATATTTAATGGTACGCTCAGGTCTGAATGATGTTCAGATCACTGCAGCTGATGTTGATGGAAACGGTATAACAGATATCGCTGATCTTGCCAGATTCAAACAGTATATTTCACATGATTCTGCTGTTAAGAAGCTTGGTCCGAAAAACTGATGTTCAAAAACATTTGAATAGAAAACAGTATAAAATATCCTCTTTGATTTCAAAGAGGATATTTTTGTGCACTTTTTATGATAATTGTGATAAACATGAATGGGGAAAACGGATATTTGATGAAACAAATTACAGATTAGTTAATTGTGTAGACAAGAAAATACTATTATGATATACTATATAATGGATATTAAGCAGAAAACAATGCTTTACTAATTTTTTAAGAGATTTTGATATAAAGACAGTCTTTGGACTGCAGACAGGAGAATTATTATGAACAAAAAAATACTATTGTTTTTAGTCTGTACTTCACTGCTTTTCGGTGCTGTTTCATGCGGAAATAAAAATAAAGACAGCAGCGGCATCAACAGCAATAACAGCAGTAACAGCAGTAACAGTGATTCCTCTTCATCTGTATCAGATGAGGCATCACAGAACAAGAAAAACAGCAAAGACAAAAACAGTAAAAAACCTGCTGATTCTGATGCTCCTGACAATACAGGAGAAAAGGAGCCGGTAAATGCTGATCAGAATGCTGATCCAAATAATGCCGGAGGAAACAGCGGATCAAACGGCGGCGGAAGCAGTCAGGCAGCAACACCTGAAACCATGTTAAAAACAGGTGTGTGGGCTGCAACAGACGGAAAGGTATCGTTCAGCTATTATTTTATTGACAGCAAAAATCAGTGCGGACGTCAGGAAAATATGCTCAGTCATCAGGGGATAGAGTTTACGTATTCGTTTGAAGACGGATATGTAGTATTTGACCAGAGCTCACTTCATGAGATAGACAAGTGTACTGTTACACTGATCTCAGATACGGAAGGCATGATCGAATGGCCGAACGGCAGAGTTGAAACACTGACATTTGTTTCATCTGATATCAATAATTTCACTTATCATTCGAACTTTGAACTCGAGGATGCTGCCCAGAAATTCTATACAAAGGATATGACTGAGGAAGAATCCTACAAATATATGGTCAGATCTGAAAACGAAAAGGGCGGAAAGGTCAGAATCGAGATATATACATTTGAAGACAATGACACACATGTTCAGATGGTATACAATGTTGACCAGGCTACAGGAAAAGGAACAGACAATTCCGGCGAAGAAGTCAGCTTTTTCTGATATATTGAATAAATGAACAGTAAAATCAGTTTAGTTATTACAAATCCTTCAGGAGATCATCCTGAAATTCATTTCAGAAGACATTTCAGAGTTGACGGAAAAATTATTTCTCCGGATGCTCTTCCGGATGATACGGTTTTAAATATCAAATTATTTGATGGTGAAAAACGTTTGATCAGAAACGTTTGCTCATTCAGAAAAAATGATATCCGTGCAGATATTTACAACAGCGGTCTTACATGCTACAGAGAAGAGCTGGATCCGGGAAGAAAGAAAATGCAGGAGTTCGGATTTCCGGAGATAATGGTCGATGATCCGGCTCATCCGGAGCTGTCAATAAGAAAAGCGTCGATCAAATGCTTTTATTCGGACAGTGTTTTTAAGTCTGTGACAGCAAGCGGTTCGGATACAGAACACGGAATGATCTTTGATGACGGAATAGGATTTCTGGATGATAATTCAGAACCTTTCGAAGTACTTCCTGAGGGAGAATACAATATATGTGTCACTCTGTGCTCAAAAGACGGAGCAGAGCTGGCACGTGATGAAAAGCAAATAAAGATCTGTTCAAACAAAAAACAGATAATATGCCGTTTCAACCCTGATTCACATCATGACAATATGATCAGGTGGAGTGAGGAGTCGGGTATCCCGATAATAAATGACCTTGTCCCCGGATATCTTTCTCCTTATCTTGGAAAGTGGTATTATCACATGGGCCTTTTAAAAATGTACAGGGCAAATGATATTTCCATGTATGTTTCGTCAGAGGTCCATATGTTTGTCTATCTGATTGATCCGACAAGTACATCGTATGAAACGGAGCTTGCTTTTCTGGAAACTCTTGAAAGAGTGGAAGATCCGAAATATTTTTCTGCATACTGCTATGACATCGGAGAAGCAGACGGAGGAAAAAACAGCTTTTTCGGACGAAAGGGAAAGATCGTTCGCTTTGAAGAAGATGAATATATGAAGCTTTGCAGAGTTGATACGGTTTCAGATGAGGCTGATGAAAATATCTTTTTCATTGATTTCAGAAATGTTCTGAAGACTGCTTTTTTTGATGAGAAAATAGTTCTGCGTGCAGGTTCAAGAGCAGCATTTACCGGTGTTGTTCGTCCGATGCAGTTTGATAAGTCAGGTTATGTATTAAAATCCGACAACACATACAGCATAAAAAATGAAGTAAGCTTTCTGAGATATACTTTCAGATATGATGATAAAGTGATATCTGAAGAAAGATATCTTTTAATGGAAAGAATCGATGATGATTCCATAGGGTCATCAGTTTATGAATTTTACAATATTTTTGATATTCCTGAAGATATGAAGGAATGCAAAGTAAATGTCAGGATCGATGTGTATGACAGAAACGGCATCAAAACAAAGGCAGGAATTGATTTTGACATTTTCATAAAGCAATAATTAGTCAGAAAAAAGACAGACTTTTGATGTATTTGTACAAAATATCAAAATTCATTTAGATATTCGTATAACTTTGGTAGAAAAAATCATAGCAAAATACTTTTAAATCATGTGAATTTGTGATATAATATAAATAGGAAAAGTATTTGCTTTGACGACATTTTGATTTAGGGAAAGAGTGATATGTATGGCTGAAAAAATAATTAATGTTGACAGTAGTGATCAGATTCAGGAATTGCTCGGCAACTGTGATTCCAACCTTGATGCGATTCAGAAAAAATATAACGTCGTAGTAATCAGCCGCGGAAACAATATTAAGATTATCGGTGACGATGCAAATGTCAGCGAAGCACATCAGGCAATAAGAGCACTTCTTGAGTTTGCAGGAAAGGGCGAAAATATCAACGAGCAGTCTGTAAGATATGTTACAAATATGGTTGCAGAGGGTGCCGAAAAGGAACTCAAAGCAATGATAGGCGACAGCATCTGTCTTACAACTTCAGGCAAGATAGTTCGTCCGAAGACAGTCGGACAGCAAAAATATGTTGACGCAATTAAAAACAACACGATAGTTATCGGTATCGGTCCTGCCGGTACAGGAAAGACTTATCTTGCTGTTGCAATGGCAGTCAGAGCATTCAAGGCTCACGAGATAACAAAGATCATTCTTACCCGTCCTGCGGTTGAAGCAGGTGAAAATCTCGGATTTCTTCCGGGTGATCTTCAGGAAAAGGTTGATCCGTATCTCAGACCGTTGTATGACGGACTTTTTGACATGCTTGGTGCAGAAACATTCCAGAAACACATGGAAAAAGGAACGATCGAGGTCGCACCTCTTGCTTACATGAGAGGACGTACACTTGATGACGCCTTTATAATTCTTGATGAAGCTCAGAACACTACATCAGAACAGCTGAAAATGTTCCTTACAAGACTTGGAACAAACAGCAAAATGGTAATCACCGGAGATGTGACACAGATAGATTTGCCTTCAAGCAAAAAATCAGGACTTGTTGAAGTAACAAAGGTCCTGAAAAACGTTGAAGATATTTCTATTCAGAAATTTTCTGACAAGGATGTCGTAAGACATAAGCTTGTTCAGGATATCATAAAAGCCTATGAGAAGTATTTTGAAGAAGGGAAGAAAAAATAAATTATGGCTAAACTAAAGGTTTATATTAAAAATTCACAGTCGGAGGTAAAGATTCCTGTAGGAATAAGACTTCTTATCAGACGCTGCTGTCAGGCAGTTCTTATTACTGAGAAGTTCAAAAGAGATACTGAAGTAAGTGTATCTTTTATCAACAACAAGGAAATCAGAAATCTTAACAGGATCTACCGTGACAAGGACAAGTCAACTGATGTTCTGTCATTCCCTCTTGGCGAAGATGGAAATTATGATATAAACACAGATACGGGGTATGTAATGCTTGGGGATATAGTTATTTCACTTGAGACTGCAGTTAAGCAGGCTGAAAATTTCGGACATTCTCTTGAGAGAGAAGTTGGATTTCTGACGGTTCATTCCATGCTCCATCTTTTAGGTTATGACCATGAAAAGAGTACCCTTGAATCCAGAATTATGCGTGAAAAAGAAGAAGCTGTTCTTGAAAAGCTCGGTATATCCAGAGATGAAACATTCGTTTCAAAAGCCGGACTTTAAGAAAGGGCAGAGCATACAATGACAAAAACAGTATTTATTACTATTGCCGGCAGGACAAATGCCGGCAAATCTTCATTATTAAATGCACTGATAGGTGAGAAAATTGCATCTGTCAGTTCAAAGAGTCAGACTACCCGTACAAAGATCACAGGCGTTGTAAATGTCGATGAGACCCAGCTCGTGTTTATTGACACTCCGGGTCTTCACAAGGCAAGAAACAGGCTCAGTGAATATATGTTAAAGGCAGTCAGGGATTCAGCAGAGGATATAGATGCCATATTTTTTATGGCAGACTGTACAAGACCTCTCGGACAGCAGGAAAAAGAAATGCTTGCTTCATTTAATGCACAGAAAACTCCTGTTGTTCTTATTTTGAATAAAATCGATCTTCTTGAAGACAAGGCTCAGCTTGCAAAGATGATCTCTGAACTCAGTTCGGAATTTGTTTTTGAAGATGTTATCCCGATAAGTGTCATTATGAATGACGGGGTTGACATTGTTCTTGACAAGGCTCTTGAAATGGCTGTCGAAAGCCCTCATTTCTTCGGACCTGATACCATAACGGATCAGCCTGAGAAAGTTATAGCAGGAGAAATAGTCAGGGAAAAGCTGCTTGAACTTCTTGACGATGAAGTTCCGCACGGCATTGCAGTTGCCGTTGAGACCATGAGAGAACGTGATGACAAGGATCTTCTCGATATTTCTGCAGTTATTTTTTGCGAAAAAGCATCACATAAAGGCATTATTATCGGAAAAGGCGGCAGAATGCTGAAAAAAGCAGCATCACTGGCAAGAGAAGAACTTGAAGAATTTTTCCAGATAAAAGTAAATCTTCAGTGCTGGGTAAAAGTTAAAGAGGACTGGAGAAACAGGGAAGCCCTTATAAGGACTTTCGGACTTTCTGATAAAGACTGAGATCGTAAGGAACTGCAATTGATTTGTCAGTTCCTTATTTTATTTATGAGAAAAAACGTTTTTGATGCATCAGAAATTTGGAGTGATACAGATGCTTTTGGTTACAGTAAACGGAATAGTTATCCGTGAACGTCAGTCAGGAGACAATGATAAATTTCTCGATATTCTGACGGATAAAAACGGTGTGGTTGAAGTTCTTGCAAAGGGTGTAAAAAGACTGACCAGCAAAAATGCAGCTGCAGCTCAGCTTTTTGCATATTCAAAATTTTGTCTGAATATGAAGAACAACAGATATTATGTTGAAAGTGCCGAACCGATAAAAATATTTTACGCTATTCGTGAAGATCTTGAAAAGCTTGCACTCGCATCATATTTTTCTGAAATCATATCATATGCATTTACACCCGATGAATCAGGCTCAGAGGATATCCTGAGACTTTTTCTTAACGTTCTTCATTTTTTATCGGAAGGAAAAAGAGAAAATGCTTTGTTAAAAAGTATTTTTGAGCTTCGTTTCATGTCTGAATCCGGACAAATGCCAAATCTTATCGGCTGTGTCCGATGCTGTACATATCTGACGGACAGGATGTATTTTGTAATAGGAAACGGTACTCTGTACTGTGAAAACTGTTTTCCTTCGGAATCGGGAATGGATGCAGTTCCTGTCGGAGCGGCAGTTGTTCACGCATTAAGACAGATAGCACTGACTGACATGAAACAGATATTTAATTTCAATCTTACCGGAAACAGTATGAAGATACTGTCTGATATTTCGGAACGTTATCTTCTCGGACATCTGGGAAGACATTTTAAAACATTGGATTTTTATAAAAGCCTTATAAACCCGGATATTTCTTAATGATCGGTTTTAAGGCGGATTTTGGAAAGAGAGAAACATGAATTATTACAGTAAAACACTTGAATTAGATAAAATTCTTGAGATGCTCAGCAAAGAAACATCAAATGAAACCTCAAGAAAAATGGCACTTGACATACGTCCGTCATCGGACTGTGAAGAAATAAAAAGAGAGATCGACAAGGTCTCACAGGCGTTTGAGCTTTCCGTAAAATTCGGAACTCCGCCGTTTACAGGATTTAAGGATGTAAATCCTCATTTAAAGAGAGCAAAACAGGGAAGCAGACTTTCCTTAAAGGATCTTCTGGAAATACTTACTATGCTCAAGCAGACAAAAATGCTTCGTGAGTGGTACAGTCAGTGTGAAGAATGCGAAACCGACCTCGATTATCTGTTTTCAGGACTTATCCCAAATGATGCTCTTTTAAACAGACTGGAAATGTCGATCGTTTCTGAAGAAGAGCTTTCTGACGCTGCAAGTCCTGAGCTTGCTTCAATCAGAAGAAAAATAATGCAGACGAGTTCAAAGCTCAGAAATACTCTTGACAAGATGGTAAAATCATCTTCAGTTCAGAAGTGTCTTCAGGAATCTGTTATCACTATGAGAGACGGAAGATATGTTCTTCCTGTAAAAGCAGAGTACAAGGGTTCTGTACCGGGACTTGTACATGACACATCTGCAACCGGACAGACTTATTTTATTGAACCTATGTCAGTTGTTGACTGCAACAATGATATCAAGATACTTGAAAGTGAAGAGCAGGAGGAGATCGACAGGATCATTAAAGCACTTACTGCTGAGTGTGCTCTTTGTTCTGACAGTATTTCAGAAAACTTCAGAGTATGTTCGATCCTGAATGTTTATTTTGCAAAATCAAATCTTGCTGCAAAAATGAAGGCAACAGCCCCGATAATTTCAGATGACGGAATTATTGATCTTAAAAAAGCACGTCACCCTTTAATTGATCCTGAGAAGGTCGTTCCTGTTGATATTTCTCTTGGAGAGGAATACACATCACTTATAATAACAGGTCCGAACACAGGCGGTAAAACTGTTTCTTTGAAGACTACAGGACTTCTGACGCTTATGACAATGTGCGGAATGCTTATCCCTGTAAGCGACGGCAGCAGAATATCAGTTTTTGATAAGGTACTGGTCGATATCGGTGACAACCAGAGTATAGAGCAGAATCTTTCAACATTTTCATCGCATATGTTGAGAGTGATAGATATTCTGAAGGTTTCAGACAAAAGAACTCTTGTTCTTCTCGACGAGCTTGGTTCAGGAACAGATCCTGTCGAGGGTGCTGCACTTGCAGTGTCTATTATTGAAAAGCTTAAGGATAAAGGGGCAAAGCTTATGCTTACGACTCATTATCAGGAGCTGAAGATATATGCACTTGAAACACCGGGTATCCAGAATGCATCATGTGAATTTGACATTCAGACAATGAGTCCTACCTACAGGCTTATCATGGGTTCTCCGGGAAAATCAAATGCTTTTGCAATATGCAGAAGACTCGGAATGCCCGCTGACGTAATTGACGAAGCGAAAAATCTTGTATCTGAAGAAAATATGAGATTTGAAAAGGTAATTGAAAAGCTTGAACGTCAGAGAAAAGAGCTTGAAAAACAGAATGCCGAGGTTTCGAGACTCAGAAAGCTTGCTGAGGAAAATGAGAAAAAGCTTGAAGCTGAACTCAATGAGATAGAAGCGAGAAAAGAATCAGAGCTTGAAAGAGCACGCAGCATCTCAATGAATATTATTGAGTCGACAAAGGCTCAGTCCAACGAACTTCTTGATGAACTCCAGTCAATAAGAAAACAGAAGGATAAAAAGAAATTCGGCGAGATGGTCACAGAAGCTGAAAGAAAGAGCAAAAGCAGCTTAAACAACATGTACGACAAGGCAAATCCTGTCGTCAAGAAGACAAATAACGAAAAATACAGACTTCCACGTGCCCTGAAGGTCGGAGATATCGTAACACTTCCTTCGATGAACAATCAGAAGGGAACAGTTGTTTCAGAGCCTGACGCAAAACAGATGGTATTTGTACAGGCAGGTATTGTAAAGACAAAGGTTAAGGTAGAGGATGTAAGACTGGTAGAGAACGTTCAGAACGACCAGAATAAAAAGAAAAATACATTCAAGCCAAAGAAAAATATACTTGCAAGAAATGTACAGCAGGAGCTTGATATCAGAGGTTTTGCTGCAGATGAAGGAATTATGGAACTTGACATGTTCATAAATCATGCAGTTATGACAAATCTGACTCTTGTTACTGTTATCCACGGAAAAGGAACAGGTATCCTCAGAAAGGCAGTACATGCAAGACTAAAACAGATGCCTGTGGTAAAAAGCTTCAGACTGGGAGTATACGGTGAAGGGGAAGACGGTGTAACCATCGTTGAATTAAAAAATCAGTAATAAAGGAGAAATTTTAAATGGTAGATATATGCCTGGCAGGAACAGGCGGCATGATGCCTCTGAAGGACAGATGGCTGACATGTTTGTTTATGGAATACAACGGCAAAGGAATACTTATTGACTGCGGTGAGGGAACACAGGTTGCTCTTGCTGAAGCGGACTGCAAGCTTTCAAAGCTGGAAATACTTCTGATCACACATTTTCATGCAGATCATATTTCGGGACTTCCGGGGCTGCTTTTATCTCTTGGCAATTATTCCAAAAAGACTCCGTTAAAAATTTACGGTCCGAAGGGACTTACTGAGATCGTAAACAACCTCAGATGCATATGCGGATTTCTTCCGTATGAAATAGAAATAACAGAGTTCCCGACAAATGAGATCACATCATTCAAAATGCCGGAAACAGATGATATGGTAAGTATAAATGCTTTTCCTTTACGTCACAGTGTACCATGTCTGGGATATTCATTTACATTTTCCAGAAAACCAGTATTCAATCCTGTAAAAGCAGAAGCTTTAAATATTCCAAAGCCGATGTGGAAGGTACTTCATTCAGGACAGAGTGTTGAGATAGACGGAAAAGTTTTCACAACAGATATGGTTACAGATGAAGAAAGAAAACCTGTAAAAATAACATATGCAACTGATTCACGTCCGACAGATCTCATCACAGATATGGCGTTCAGATCAGATCTGTTTATCTGTGAGGGAATGTACGGAGATGATGAAAATCTTCAGAGCATGAAGGAAAAAGGACATATGCTGTTTTCCGAAGCTTTCAGGATCGCAAATGATGCAGAAGCAGAGAGACTGTGGCTGACACATTACAGTCCTGCGATGTCAAATCCAAAGATATACGAAAAAGAAGCTAAAAAGAAATGTCCTGTGGCTGTTATAAGTAATGACGGAATGAAGATAACGCTTTAATAATACAATAAAACAGAACTTAGAAAAAAAGACCCCGACAGAATCATTAAAAAATTCTGTCGGGGTCTTTAGTTATTTCGTTATTTATAGTTTGATCAGATTTCTGCTATAACTTCAACTTCACAGAGAACATCCTTTGGAAGTTCCTTGACAGCAACACAGCTTCTTGCCGGCTTTGATGTGAAGTATTCACCGTAGATCTTGTTGAAAGCTGCAAAATCAGACATGTTCTTTAAGAAACATGTTGTTTTAACTGCTTTGTCAAATGAAGAACCTGCAGCTTTTAATACTTCGCCGAGATTTTTCATTACCTGTGTTGTCTGACCTTCGATGTCAGTAGCTTCAACTGAGTTTGTAGCAGGATTTATAGCGATCTGTCCTGATGTGAACACCATATTTCCTGTTACTATTGCCTGTGAATAAGGACCGAGTGCTTCAGGAGCATTTTCTGTATATATAACTTTAGCCATTTGATTTTACCTTCTTCTTATAATAATTAGTCAACAAGCTTTAAGCCTGCTTTTGTAAGTGCATTTCTGATTTCCATCTTGTGTTCGAAGTTTCTTGTTTCGAGAACGATTTTTAAGAAGCAGCCGTTGATATCGGTATTTTCAGAGGCTCTTTCATGATGGATCGAAATTACGTTTCCGCCGAGTTCAGCGATAAGCTGAGATACTTTAAGAAGCTGACCGGGCTTGTCTACAAGCTCTATTGTAACAGAGTCTGTACGGCCTGACTTTAAGAGACCTCTCTTGATTACTTTTGAAAGAATATTTACATCGATATTTCCGCCTGAAACAAGGCATACGACCTTTTTGCCCTTAACAGGGACCTTGTTGAACATTACTGCAGCAACTGCAACTGCTCCGGCACCCTCTGCGATAAGCTTCTGCTGCTCGATGAGCGCAAGGATCGCAGATGAAACTTCGTCATCAGAAACAGTAACGATCTTGTCAACATATTTCTGACAGTATTCAAAAGTATTTACGCCCGGCTCTTTTACCTTGATACCGTCTGCTATTGTAGAAACAGAATCAAGACATTCGATCTTGCCGTTGTTTAAGGATTGTACCATACTCGGTGCACCTTCTGCCTGAACACCGTAAACCTTGATATCAGGTTTGAGAGTTTTCATTGCAAATGCAACACCGGAGATAAGTCCGCCGCCGCCGACAGGAACGATAACTGCATCAACATCAGGGAGCTGGTCGAGAAGTTCAAGACCTATGGTACCCTGACCTGCTATTACATTTTCGTCATCAAACGGGTGGATAAAGGTATATCCTTTTTCTTCTTTGAGCTGAAGGGCTTTGTTGTATGCATCATCGTATACACCTTCAACAAGACATACATCTGCTCCGTAGCTCTTGGTTGCTTCAACCTTGGAGATAGGTGCACCATCAGGCAGACATATCAATGATTTGATACCGTTTGCTGCTGCTGCGAGAGCAACGCCCTGAGCATGGTTTCCGGCGGAGCATGCGATAACGCCTTTTGCTTTTTCTTCAGCACTTAACTGGGATATTTTGTAGTAGGCACCTCTAACTTTGAAGGAGCCTGTGATCTGAAGGTTTTCAGTTTTGAGATATATTTCTCCGTCAGGGTTGAGTTTAGGGGCCTTGATAAGGTCCGTTCTTCTGACAACTGATTTTAATACGAAGCTTGCATGGTAGATTTTATCAAGAGTAAGCATAATTATAAACACTCATTTCATTTTTATTATACTTTAAAGACAGATTATTTTTATCCACAAAGACAAATCGTTGGTAAAGCGGAAAAGTTCGCAGGGCTTTGCGGTCGCCCTGCACCTTCGCGTGCACCTTCTGATGTTTTTTAGATAAATCAATGTACCTGCAACCACCTTAAAGTACTTATCGTATCTGACAATACGTTTTCCGGGTAACGGAGGAAGGACCGGAGCGGCTTAATGCTTTTTATGGGTTAGGCCGTCAGCTCGGGGATGATAGAGAATAACGCTGCACAGCTTCTGTCTCTCAGCGAAAATGACAGTTCTCTGTAAAGTGTGCACTATGCGTATCTGTTCCCGTCATGGCTTTTAATATTACTCTTACTTAGAGTGCTGATTCGGCAAGCATTTTGTCGATAAACTGCTTTGCCGCTCTTGCCGAACGACCGCTCTTGCTTATAGCGAAACGTTCAGCCTGTTCGTCAAGCTGATCTGACGGAATATCAAGACCGTTCTGTTCTGCGAGACCGTGAACGATCTTAAGATAGTCGTCTTTGTTTGGCTTGGAGAATGCTATTTTCAGACCGAAACGTTCAGACAGGGAAATAAGCTCCTGAACTGTGTCGTTTCTGTGCATGTCATCGCCGTCTCTGTCTGAGAAGTTTTCCTTGACAAGATGACGTCTGTTGCTTGTTGCATAGATTGCAATATTGTAGGCACGTGCTGAAACAGAGCCTTCGAGTATTGCTTTTAAAGCACTGAAATTGTCATCATCTGATGCAAATGAAAGGTCATCGATGAAAAGTATGAATTTCAGCGGATTGCGGCTTAAACTGTCAATAATAAGAGGGATATCTCTTAGCTGATCCTTTCTTATTTCTATGATCCTTAAGCCGTCTTTTCTGAATTCGTTTGCGATAGCTTTTACTGATGAAGATTTTCCGGTACCTGCATCACCTGTGAGAAGAACGTTTGAAGCAGGCTTTCCGTTTATCAGTGCTCTTGTATTTTCAATAATGAGCTTACGCTGTGTTTCATATCCTATAAGCTGTGAAAGGCTTATTTCATCAGGATACTTTACCGGCACGATATTGCTGTCCTTTAAGATGAACATATAGTACTTTGCATAGATGCCGTAACCGTATTTGTCAATATTGTCAACACGCAGTTTGTATTCATCAATAAAATTATATGCTGTATTGTCCCATTCAGGAAGAAATCCTGAGTAGCCTATCTCTTTCTTGACCATTTCTGAGGTCATCGAAGAGATATCTTCGAGAGACTTCAGTTCGTTGATCAGACAGTCGTGCATTTTGGGACTGATATCCTGCTTATGTGCTTTTCTGATCATATAGATGTTCTCATCCTCAAGAACGAGAGTGAGTATATATGTACCGAGATCGTTGTGATGACGGTAAAGATCAGATACAAAGTCAGCATAGGCATGAATTTTTGTTTCTTCGTTTGTGTCGTCGCTGCAGATAGTTTTTAAAAGATTTTCAAGAGTCTGCATCGTGCGGCAGTTCATAATGTCTCTGAAAATAACCAGAGAATTAAGTTTATAATAGAGCTCCTTAAGAGTGCTGTTCATTTAAATAAAACCTCGATTCAAAGCACCTTTATCCTGAAAATAAAATAACAGGAAAACAAAAATATCTGAAAATATGAAGTAAGAGAAGTGATATACAAATATTTTTCTATTATTTATTGATAATAGCGCCCTTGTCTGCAGAGGATACCATAGCAGCATATCTCTTTGCATAGCCGGTGATATCGGTTTTGATAAGAAGCTTTGTATTTTTCTTTCTCTCTTCAAGTTCTTCGTCAGATACTTCAAGAGTGATCTTGTGATTTGGAATATCTATTGAAATGATATCTCCGTCGTTTACATAAGCGATAGTACCGCCGCTTACTGCTTCAGGAGAGATATGACCGATGGATGCACCTCTTGTAGCACCGCTGAAACGTTCGTCAGTGATAAGAGCAACTTCCTTCTCAAGTCCCATGCCTGCGATAGCTGAAGTAGGTGAGAGCATTTCTCTCATTCCCGGACCGCCTGCAGGACCTTCGTAACGGATAA
>JAZQPR010000010.1:0-2118 GCA_045628605.1 Oscillospiraceae bacterium | reverse complement strand
TCTTCTTTTGTTGAAAAGTTCCTTGATTCTATCCCTTACTACTTAAAAATCAGGCTGAAAGCTGCTTGATTTGATTACTTTTGCGGCGATTGTTATTGATTCTTCGGGATTTACTGAGGATTTTTATCTGCGAAGTTTGAGATAATTATTATATCACACTACTTTGAAAAAGTCAATCATCTGAAAAGGAAAAGAGCATTACGAAGATGTAACGCTCCTTGATGAAATATCGGTAAATAAGTCGCTTTTGGATTTTGTCCATTTGGCGCACTTACAAGGGTGTGTGTAAGATTCCTAAAAAAACTAACTCAAACTTCGCAGTTAAATACTGCGAATGCATCTTGAAAAATCAATAAATAGAGACAAAAAAATATAGTATGCAGTCTCCTAAAATGTTATAATGAAAGTACCACCGATCACTACAAAGAAGGAGATTACATACTATGTCTAGAATTATAACACAGAAAGCAGAAGAAAACAAGCAGATTTCAGAAAGAATAAAGAATTTTATGAAAAGATTTGATGTTTCCTCTGCACTGAAATCATCCAATGCGGTAAAAATCAAAGGATTTGCAGTAATCGAGATATTCCAGTATCTTTTTATGCTTGTATTTGCACATCGTTCAATCTACATGGATATGAAGAAAGATACTGTACCGTTCGCTAAAGATACTGTATATCGTTTCCTTAACTCAGCTCGTATAAACTGGCTCAGGTTCACTACCAGATTATCAGCTAAAATCATAGAAGATGCAATAGCTCCTCTTACGTCAGAACAACGTGAAAATGTCCTGATAATTGATGATTCTGTTTTCGAAAGGAACCGTTCTAAAAAAGTTGAACTGCTGACAAAAGTATTTGATCATGCTAAAAGAAACTATATCTATGGCTTCCGTATGCTTACACTTGGCTGGTCAGACGGCAATACATTCATGCCTGTAAACAGCATTCTTTTGTCTTCAGAAAATGATAAAACTGTAGTAAACATTCCTGAAAACACTGATAAGAGAACCAATGCTTTCAAGAGAAGAAAACTTTCAAGAAGCAAGGCTAATGATGCTATGATCACTCTCATCAAAGAAGCTAAAGCTGCATGTATTAAGGCAAGCTATGTTCTGTTTGACAGCTGGTTTGCTTCACCTGATTCTATATGCAAAGTCAGAACTCTTGGATATGATATTATTGCCATGATAAAGAAAACTCCAAAGGTGTTTTACGAATGCAACGGTAAAATGATGTCAGTCTGTGACATTTTCAAATCAAACAAAAAACGTCGTGGACGTTCGAAATATCTTCTTTCAGTAGACGTTAATGTTGTTAAAAATGATAATGTTATTCCAGCCAAAATTGTCTTTGTACGCAATCGAAATAAAAAAAGTGACTATCTCTGTATTCTTTCAACTGATACAAGCTTAACTGAGGATGAAATCATCAGAATCTACGGTAAACGCTGGAGTATTGAGGTTTTCTTCAAAGTTTGTAAAAGCTATCTTTGCCTTACAAAAGAATGCCGATCTATTTCCTTTGATGCCATGACAGCTCACACAGCTGTTGTGTTTACAAGATATATGATGCTTGCAGTAAGTAAACGTGAATCAGAAGATCCGCGTTCAATGGGAGAACTGTTTATGTGCTGCACCGATGAACTTGCAGATGTCAGTTTCGCTCAGGCATTTTCTTTACTTATGGATTTATTCGTAGGTCATGCTGTGGAGTATTTAACAATTTCCGAACAGGAAATATCCGCCTTTGTTGACAAGTTCCTCGAAGCGATTCCGGATGCTTTAAAAATCAAGTTAATGGCTGCTTAATTTTGTTACTTTTGTGGCATTATCTATTGATTTTTCATGATGCACAGTTTTTTTTGATGTGCGAAGTTTGAGTTAATAAGAAATTCTGGAACAGTAAATTTATCAGTATCATAAAATATGTATGGGTGTATTACAACACCTAAAAAAATGATTGGAGAATGATTATGAGATCTGATGCAAAAGGCTGCGATAAAAGCGGCTGTGAAAATAGATGATATTGTTGTCAAGGACCACCCGGACCACAAGGTCCAGCCGGAGAAAGAGGACCACGAGCTTAATGACATTATCCGAAAGGTGTGTTACTTGT
>JAZQPR010000009.1:0-20845 GCA_045628605.1 Oscillospiraceae bacterium | reverse complement strand
ACATGGCTACGATCCGACTTAAGCACCGCCGCCTGTTGAGATGTGGCCCATCTTGTCAGCGAAACCGAGCTGTACAACAGCAGCTGCTGAGTCGCCGCCGCCGATGATTGTTGTTGCATCTGTTTCAGCAAGAGCCTTTGCTACAGCGATAGTACCCTTTGCAAGTGTCGGGTTTTCGAAAACGCCCATAGGTCCGTTCCATACAACTGTCTTAGCCTTCTTGCATTCTTCAGCAAAGAGAGCAGCTGTCTTAGGTCCGATATCAAGACCCATCTGATCAGCAGGGATCTTGTCAGCATCAACGCTTGAAACTTCGATCTCAGCATCGATCGGATCAGGGAATGACTTAGCTATAACTGTATCGATAGGAAGAAGGAGCTTCTTGCCCATATCTGCAGCCTTCTTGATCATGTCCTTGCAGTACTGAATCTTTTCTTCATCAACAAGTGACTTACCTGTTTCCATGCCCTGAGCCTTGAGGAATGTGTAAGCCATACCGCCGCCGATGATAAGTGTGTCACACTTTTCAATGAGGTTTGAGATAACGTTGAGCTTGTCAGCAACCTTAGCGCCGCCGAGGATTGCAACGAATGGTCTTTCAGGTACTTCAACAGCATTGCCGAGGTACTTGATTTCCTTCTGCATAAGGTAACCTACTGCAGTTTCCTTTATATAATCTGTAATGCCGGCAGTTGAGCAGTGTGCTCTGTGAGCTGAACCAAAAGCATCCATTACAAATACGTCTGTGATAGAAGCAAGATCCTTGCTGAATGCTTCAACGTTCTTTGTTTCTTCTGCTCTGAAACGTGTGTTTTCGAGAAGAACTACGTCTCCGTCATTCATAGCGGCAACAGCCTTCTTAGCGTTTTCGCCTACAACTTCATTGTCTTTTGCAAATACTACTTCTTTGCCGAGAAGTTCTGCGAGTCTTACTGCTACAGGAGCAAGTGAGAATTTATCTTCAGGACCGTTCTTCGGTTTTCCGAGATGTGAACAGAGAATAACCTTTCCGCCGTCACTGATAAGCTTTTTGATTGTAGGAAGAGCTGCAACTATTCTGTTGTCGTTTGTGATAACGCCGTCCTTGAGCGGTACGTTAAAGTCACATCTTACAAGAACTCTTTTTCCTTTTACATTGATATCGTCGACTGTAACCTTGTTTAAACCTGCCATTATTTAACTTCCTTTCAGTTTATCATAATTTAAAGTTTGTTGTTTCTCATTTAACAACTGATATTTCTATTTTATAATATTTTAGTCTGTTTGACAAGACCTAATTTTATTTTTTTTTATCTTTTTTTGCGTTTATGGCACTTGTATACAGATTATTATACATTTCACCCCTTGATTTTCTGTAAAAATGATATTTTCATCATAATATCACCACATTATAACTGTATCCTGCCTTGATTTTTCCATATATTCATGTTAAAATTTAATTATATAAACAATATCTATAGATAGTGCAGACCCTGATCAAACAAATATGGCAAAAACAAGAACAGAGTCTGCATCATGAAAGGGCTTGAAAACTTTGAAAAGAAGCAAATTTTTCATGGCTTTGATCTCTTTGTGCACAGTTTCAATGTTTTTTACATCTCACGACAGTTTTCATGCAGAACAGGATCAAAGCACAACAGAAAAAAATAACAGCAATAATTCTGATAATTATACAGGAAGTTCCGCATTTCCTGAAACATATGACATGCGTGAACACGGAACCGTTTCCTCAGTAAAGAATCAGGGCAGCTACGGTCTTTGCTGGGCTTTTTCAGCACTTGGTGCAGCTGAAAGCTCCCTGATATCACAAAATCCCAAGATTGATCTTTCCGAACTTCATCTTTCATATTTTACTTTTAACGGCGAAGATGCGATCAAATCAGACAACGCTCAGAATTTTCTGGATGCCGGAGGACATACTTCATTTTTATCATCCACACTTTCAAAATGGGTCGGACCTGTCAGTGAATCGCTTCTTCCGTATAACACTTTAACATCAGGAATAGATCCTGATCTGAAATTCAAAAGTGACTACCATCTGAAAAGTTCTGTCATGGTAAATTCATACAGTGAATTCAAACTTGCCGGAATATATGGAACACAGCGTTTAAAATTTACTGATGATGAGATCAAGGAAATGATATCAGACGGAAAACCGGTTATTATAAACTTCGATTTTGACTATGACAGTACATACAACACAAAGACATTTTCACAGTACTGTCAGCAGACAAGAACGCCTACCCATTCAGTTCTTCTGACAGGATGGGACGATAACTATTCTGCAGACAACTTCTTAAGCAGGCCGGAGGGAAACGGCGCATGGCTTGCAAAAAACAGCTGGGGTACTCAATGGGGAGACAACGGTTATTTCTGGATCTCATATTATGATAAATCCATCACTGATACAAATGTAATCGAATTCGAATCAAACAATGAGTATTCAGACTGTTATTATTATGATTCATCATATTCAGGAATAATTACCGCCGACAATACCAACATGTATTCAGGATACATGGCAAATATTTTTACAGCAGATTCCGATTCTGCAGTCTCAGCAGCAGGTTTTTATACAACAGACCGTAATACTTCCTACGAGATCACTGTTTACTCCGATCTCAAGGATGAAAAAGATCCGACATCCGGAACAAAAGGAACAACCACTTACGGAATACAAAAATATCCCGGATATTATACAATAAAGCTTGATAAAGCATCTGAGATAAAAAAAGGTGTAAAATTTTCCGTTGTTGTAAAGCTGACAAATCCTGATAATAAATATCCTATCCCGGTTGAAGCTTCCATAATAAATGCCGAAACAGATATCACAAGTCTCGACATCAGCTGCATTGATCAGAATGATCTGACTGAATACATGTCTGCACCCGGACAGAGCTTTATCAGTTCAAACGGCATAATCTGGAAAGATACTTATGGAACAAAAATAGAAAAACCGCAGTCATATCTTATAAAACCGGGTCTTTACAACGCATACTATCTCGGAAATGTATGCCTTAAAGCATTTACTGAAGAAACAGATCATATTGATTTCTCAGAAAAATCAGGAAAAATTGCATTTGGAACAAAGGTAAGCCTTTCTTCAGTGAACAATGCAAAGATCTACTATACACTTGACGGGACCGACCCTGACAGGTCATCTGCAGTTTACTCGGAACCGTTTGAGATCAATGAAAACACAGTAATCAAAGCGCGCATTTATAAAAACGGAAAACCCGGAACAGTTTATACCGGCGTTTATACTCAGGCTTATGCCGATCTTTCGGAATTAACCGTAAATAAAGAAAAAGCAGATCTTGATAATGAGCAGACACTTTCAAATTTTGCAATATCTGCATATGACAAAGATATCGTTCTTCTCCCTGTAAGCATGGGAAAAATCACAGTAAACGGAGTGGAGATCCCGTCGGGAAAAGAATATATTCTGCCTGACTCAAAGGCAGGTCTGAACCATGTCTGCATAGAAATTTCCGAAAAAGGAAAATTAAACAAAAAGTACGAATTTGATATATTCAAAAGTTATGCGTTTATAGATTATTTTTCGGAAACTATAGCATTTGATGAAGCTTCTGTCACTGTTACCGATGAAAACGGATCACAGCTGAAAAACGGTGATTCTATCACAGATCATCTCGGTCATACGCTGTACACGAAATTTGAAGGTGACAGACAGGAGATATGTCTTGCTGAAAAATTAAGGCTTGAGGATTATGAAAAAATAAAGATCAACTACCTTCTTGAATGTATAGAGGGCATATGCCATATGGATGAAAATACAGTATTCAGTACTTCTCCGGATATGTCCGATCCGCATTCCGTTATGAACAGACAGTTTTCAAAATTCGGTGAATATCTTTTCAAAGTTTATCCCGGAAACGACAAAGACCTTTATTTTCAGATCCCTGCTACAGCTTTCAGCCCTGCAAGCACTATTCTTCATTTTGAAATAAAAGAACGTCATATAATAGAAAATGATGATTTTTCAGCAATTCTCACTGACGACAACAGAGTGAGCCTTTCAATGACAAATGACAATGTCCTGAACATCGATTACAGGATTGAGATCAAACAGTCTTCAGCAAAAGCATATACATATGATATACCAAACTATCAGACGCTTTCAAAAAACAAAACATTTCTTTCAGAACCTCTTAATCCCGGAGAAACTTATTCTTTGTACATTCGTATAAAATACAGTGCCGAAACAGAGTACTATCCTTCTGATATCGAAGAGATCGTCTTCAAAGTACCCGGTGATACTCCAAAATGTACTTTTAGCTACGAAGAGGAAAAAATAGTCTTTGATGACACTTTGTACACGGTCACCGGACCGGACGGGAACAATATCAGCTGTTTTGACAAAATCTCCGACATTACCGGACAGACATTAATATTTACTGATAAAAACGGTGATTCTGAAAATATAAAAATTCCGGAAAGACCTGAGGCTCCGTCAGTATATCTTGATACTGTAAATTCAGTTGTCAAAGGTAATTTTTCTGATAAAATATCAATGGACAAGAAAAGTAACGGCGGCAACAGCAAAAAGCTGGAATTAACCATAAAGGATCTGTTTATATCACCAAATATACCTGACGACATAAACAGCGTCACGGAAATACCGATTGACAATTTTTATATTTCTGCTTCATATAATGCAGGCGATCAGATCTTATTCTATATTAAACAAACTGAAAATTCATTCAAATCAGAGTATACAACGATCACCGTTCCGAAACTTGAAACGCCGGACGAAAAAAATCTTAATATCATAAAAGCAACAGAATCTTCAATAATACTTGAAAGTGTTGATAATTATGAATACGGAATCAAGCGAAATTTTGACGATCTTTTCGAATGGCAGGATTCTCCGGTATTTGAAAACCTTAAATCAAACAGGACGTATATAATAGGTGCCAGAAGAAAAGGTGATTCTGAAAATTGCCATTCTGTCACACTGATCAACTCGATCCGTACCCTTTCAAAAGATTATATCCCAGGTGATATAAATAATGACGGAGTTCTGAGTACAGTTGATGCCGTGCTGTTAAAAAGATTTTTATCTTCAGATGAAAAGCCTGATTCACAGCAGTTAAGAGCATGTGACATGAATTCAGACGACAAAGTAAATATATTTGATCTGATGAGATTAAGAAAAACACTTATTGAACAGTAAAAGTACAATGTTAATATGATATTGCAGAAAATATTAACTGCAGTAAAATTTTTTCAGAAAGGACTTTTTATATATATGCGTATACTGATAATAGAAGATGAGGTGCTTATCAACGATGCACTGGCACAGATATTTTTAAAAAATAAATATCTTTCAGATCAGTGCTTTGACGGTGTAAGCGGTCTTGACTGTGCAATGTCAGGAATCTATGACGTTATAGTACTTGACATCATGCTTCCGAAAATGAATGGGTTCGATGTACTGAGAACACTCAGACAAAACAGGATATCAACACCTGTTCTGCTTCTTACAGCAAAGGATGAGATCAGTGACAAAGTCAACGGACTGGATTTCGGAGCAGACGATTACATGACCAAACCGTTCAATATGGAAGAACTGCTTGCAAGGATACGTTCCTTAGGCAGAAGAGGAAATGCAAACAAAGTTCCGGACAATATTCTGTCATACAGCGATATAACACTCAATCTTTCTACATATGAACTCTCATGCAGCAATAATTCCTTCAAGCTTGGTCTGAAGGAATTTACAATGATGGAATTTTTCATGAAAAACGGCGAAGCAGTTCTCAGCAAGGAACAGCTCATTGAAAAAATCTGGGGCTACGATTCAAATGCTGAATATAACAACGTTGAAGTATATATTTCATTTCTCAGAAAAAAGCTCTCTCACATCAATTCTGAGGTTACTATCAAAACCGTCAGAGGAGTCGGCTACTGTCTGAGCACCGGGAAGTGACAGCCATGATAAAAAAACAGAAAATAAGATTTGCGGTTGTAAATATGCTTATTCTTTCGCTGATTCTTCTTACAGCCCTCAGCGGAATGTACTTAATGATGATGAAGCTGGAAGTCAATACGTCTGAGGAAATAATGACAACGCTTATGGATTACTATAACACAAATCCACAGTTTTCATCCAAAGTATCAGCAGAAGAAAAAAGTATTGAAAAAATTGAAGAAGCTCCGGTTTCTGCTGTACCTCAGATTTTTTACGATCAGAATTCAGCGGATATTTTAACTGAGGATACAGGATTTCGTATCATGCAGATCGAAATGGAACGAAGCACATCTTCAAGCAGCTTCAATCCATGGGCATACTCAGGAGGAGGTTTCCCGCAGGATAACTGGGATCAGTATCAGTGGTATCAGGACAATAATCAGTGGCAGTGGCCCCAGAACAATGATCAATGGGGACAGCAATGGTCTCCGTGGGGACAGCAGCAGTGGCCCGGACAGAGTCAGCAGACAACTGCTCAAAGCACGCAGGAACATCATCAGAACAGTCCGGAATCTCAGCATATTGAGCCTCAGCCTCCGGCTGAATCACCGGAAATGTCTCAGTCAGAGGTTCATTATGATCCGGTCCCTGTTGAAACTGAACCTTCTGTAACTGTTCCGCCGGAAACATCCACAAATGCAACAACACCGGAAGAAACCACTGTTGTTTCAACATCAGCAGCTACAGAGAAAAAATCAGAAAAGCAGACCAAAGCCACTACGCCGGCAACATCTGCGTACAACGGAAATCTTTCACGTTCTCATATTTTAGCCGAGATCTCAAGCAGCGGAAACATCATAGGCACATCTTACCGCTATTTCAGTAATTTATTTGATGATTTCAGTTTGGAAAACAGACACAAATATGAGATCGAAGTTGAAGATAATCTTAAAAAAATAATTCAGAGCAAAAAATCAAGCGGAAAAGTTACCATTGGTTCCGTTTCCTACAGATTTATCATTTCAAAAGAATCAAATTCAGACAACAGCCTGATCATTCTTCTGGACCGTTCAACTGAAAGCTCAACCATCAGCAGACTTCTGTTCGTTTTCATCATCATCGGATGCCTCGGACTTGTTCTTGTTGCAATTGCGAGTGTTCTTCTTGCCAACTGGACTATCATTCCGATCGAAAACGCATGGAATAAACAAAAACAGTTTATTGCTGATGCCTCTCATGAGCTGAAAACACCTCTCACTGTAATAGCTGCAAATACAGATGTTGTTCTTTCAAATCCGTATGACAGTGTAAAGGATCAGGAACGATGGCTTAAATACATTCAGAATGAAACCTTCAGAATGAGCAAGCTTGTAAACGAACTGCTATATATTGCAAGATCGGATGCAAATCAGATAAAAATGGAAATGACTGAATTCGATATTTCAAAAACAGTTTCCAGTGTATGTCTTGCCTTTGAATCACTTGTTTACGAATCCGGAAGGGAACTCGTTTCAGACATAAGTCCGCGTCTTAAATTCTACGGAGACGAAGACAGAATAAAGCAGCTTGTGACCATCTTTATTGACAATGCAATAAAATATTCAATTATGAATACACAGATATCACTGTCACTTTTCAGAAACAATCAGAACAGAATAAAGCTTTGTATCTCAAACAAATGCGAAGAACTGACTGATGAAAACATTTCCAAACTGTTTGACAGATTTTACAGAGTAGATACAAGCAGAAACAGTAAAACAGGTGGAAACGGACTCGGACTGAATATTGCACAGACAATTGCAGAAGCACATAACGGTACGATAAATGCCAATTATAAATACGGCATGATTTCATTTACAATTACTCTTTAATAAAAACATACGGGATGAATTATTAAATTCATCCCGTTTTATTATCAGTTAATATTTTGTTTTGAATCCCTGGATACTATACAGATTTTCTCCCGGGCATCTTCACTGTAAGCAGTAAACACCAGCTTATCATCACTAAGAGGAAATACACGGTCAATTTCCAGATAATCAGGAACACATTCCGGAAAGTCTGAATCAAAAATCAGATCAAACGTATTTGAAGAAAGATCAGCTCCGTACACACATCCTTTTTCTGATAAAAGATACAGATCCGAGCCGCCTCTTCCCTGATAAATACTTAGGAAACTGTCATTTATGTCATCTGAATGCAGTTCCATTTCGCTGCTTTCGGACAGCAAACCTTTCTCTGCATCTATACTGTAAATAATGATCCTGTTTTTCACCAGAAGAGACAGAAAAATTTTTCCGTCTTTTGATGTGATAAACTGTGCATGATCATATTTTTCAGAAATTTCAGAACTGATGATCTTTCTTCCGTATTTGTCCGTAACCAACAGTATGCTTTGATTTTTTATTTTTCCTTCAACCGAACACAAAAGATAATTATTTGATTTTTCATCTGAAAATAAAGCATCAGAACTTACCTCTGTCCCTGTGCCCAGAAAGGTTGTCACATCAAGGCTGCCGGTTATTTTTCCGGACTCTGAACACCTGTTGATTATATAACTCGGCATTTCAACCGCATCAGAATCATTTCCGAATATAACATTTGATTTTTCAAACGTCAGAAAACAACCGTCATCACCAATAAAGATACGGTCTGAATAACCGTTTTCAAAGGCAGAAGAAACAGCCACACCTTCTGAAACAGATCCGTCTGATGAGATCCTGTACATCAGAATAGAATCAACATTTTCTTCCTGAAGCGAGGTAACAAGCATGCTTCTGCCATTTCTGTCAAAGCTTACGGCATTTGAAATATCTTTTGCAAATGTATCATTTTCTTCTGATACATTTATTTTTTCATCTGAAGAAAAATTATATCTGTAAAGAATACCGTCACTTCCGGAAAAATATACCTCATTTTCATTTTCAGAAGAGAAAAACACTCTTTCTATATCAGCAGATGATATTCTGCCGTTTTCAGACATATTATCCGTGTCATATTTAAGTATTGTATTATTTTCAGATAACGCATCGGAACTGTATGAACACAGAAGCAGATCCCCGTCAGAAGCGATTCCGAAATCATAAACTGAAGAGAAATCATTTTCTTCAGTTTCCTGAAGAGCTGCAGCTGTCTTAAAATCATCAGATAATCTGAACATTTTACCTGTATCTTCACGCCGGGTACCATCTTCAGAAATATCGCTGGATCCTGCAAGCATCCAGAAACAGTTTTCGCAGGACTGTATTTTTAATGCCGATAAAAATTCACCGTTTTCATCCTGAATATTTAATTCGTTTCTCTGCGAAATCGTCAAGCTGTCGTCAAGAGTATAAATTACATTTATCCGGCGACTGTTATTTTCTGAATTGTTTTCATCGCTGCCCATATCAGCAAGAATATGAATTTTTCCGTCATTTCCGGAAAATATTTGTCTTACAAACACTATACCGTCTTCATCGAATTTCAGTTCAGCTTCTTTTTCTGTTTTTTTGCTGTTCTTATCTGTTACCCTCATCCTGATATGTCCGAATGAATCAGAAAAACATACGTAGATCCTGTTGCCCTTCAGCAAAGTACTGATTATATTTTCACTTCCTGAAAATATTAAAATATCGTCAGAAGTTTTCATTTCAAGATCAATAAGCCTTACTGCTTCTTCAGATTTTTCTGTTTCTCCGTATCCCGGAACAAAAAAATCATCTCCGGCAGGATATATACTCTGGATCATCTCCAGTCCGCCCGGAGAATCCGCTATTTTTAACTGATATTTGTTCTGCACGGGTGCTGCATCAGTTATTTCAGTAGTAACGGCAGCGGAAGAATCTGATGTATCATTATTTATACTGCATCCGGATAAGGATACACTGAAAAGAAATACTATCGTTAATAATATGTTTCTTTTCATTCTTTCCACACTTCTTTCATAAAGAACTCATATCGTCTGCAGATACGCAGTAACTTTGCTCTGAATTGTTTTGGCCGTTTCTTCGGCTGATTTGTTTCCTGAATAAAACTCATCAAGTTCCTCACGCAGGATTTTCTGTATTTCAGAATCTGAAACTACATGATGATCTGCATTATTTATAATTGTCTTTAATAATCCGGCAGTCTCACTGCTGTTAATATCGCCGGAAAAACCATATGATGAAAAGTCTTTGCCTGCTTCATTATTCATCATATTTTCAAAGGAATCCTTTCTTACCGGGAATCCGTACGTAACAGCTTCATTAAAAGCACTGTCCTGATACTCCTTCGAAAGAAAATATTTTGCAAATTCCCATGCCTGATCTTTATTTTCCGATTTGTCTGAAATTGCAAGTATCATCTGAGGATTGATATTTGCACCTGTTTCCTTTTTATCAGGAATACCCTTGAATACCGGCTCTGAACCTGTACCGGTATATTCTGAAACAAAATACAGGAATGACATATAGTCACCGATACCGACAATTTTTGCAGGATAAACACTGTTGTCAGAATCAGAATTTACATCATTTGTTTGTTTTTTTATCATTTCGATCAGCCTTACAAACTCCGGTTTGTCAAAGCTGCATTTTTTCTTTTTGAAATTTACATAATCATCCAGATTTACTGAGATAAGACTCATGTCTATTTCGTCAGCTGAACTCATATTAAACGTTTTTTCGTTTTTATCTGTAAAATCAAGAAATTTTTCCAGTGTCCAGCCTTTCTCCTCACCAAGATCGGATTTTTTGCCCATTATGGCATCTACTCCGAATTTTATCGGCATTGCATATAATTTTCCGTCATGAGTATATGAATCTACTATATTTTCAAGAAAATCTTCCTTGTTTATTTCACTGTCCTTACTCATAAACACAGACAGATCTGTAAAGGTATTTTTCTGGTTAAGAGCTGAAAAATCAATATCTCCGTAAGACAGGATCACATCAGGAACATTTCCGGATCTCATGTCTTTGTTTAATACAGCCATTCCGCCTTCACTGCCTTTTTCCTTGTCCTCATAGCCGTATTTTGCATAGTCATTCAATACTATCCTGTACTTTTCATTATTTCTGTTATATTCGATTATTTTATCTATTACATCATCATTGCCGGTAAGATTCATCACACCTGCAACAAAAGTTTTCTTGCTTCTGATATTTTCAAGTTTGCTTTCATCTGCCCTGGAGAGAATGTAATATTCATTTGAACTTTCTCCTGTATTTTCAGAAGACAGGGTTGCCAGGATCTTGTCTTTGTTAAATACAAGAACACTGTTTACTCTGGTGCTGAAATCTGAATCTATCCAGTTTATTATTTCCTTTGATTTTTTCTGATCAATATTATATCCGAAAATGCCGTCAGTTGTTTTCCAGTAAAAATCATATTCCTCGTCAAACGATTCAACAGCAGTCATTGTCTCAGGATCAAAATCAGGGATCTCGATCTTGTCCAGTTTGTTTCCTGCTATATCAAAAATGTAAAGAGACGATGAACAAACCATCATCATTGAATCCCTTACTGCTATTGCATCTATTACTGTTTCATTCGGACAGTCAGCTTCAAAAATTTTCTCAAGATCAGAATTATACATCAGCACAGTCGGTTTTCCGTTTTCAGAATTAGTAACTCCAAGCATAACAGAACCGTCTCCTGCTGTTCTGATCATTCCTGCATAAAGAGATCCGGGTTCTGAAGTCATAACATCTGTTCTCTTTATTTCTCCTGAAGAATTTGCATTGACAAGCTGAAGTACACTGTTTTCCGATTCGGTATAAACTGATTCAGTATAGAAAACACTTCTGTTTTTTCCAACAGATACAGAATAAAGATTGTCCGTATCCACATGAACAAATTCCGTTTCTTTTCCATCTTCATCAATAAACTCATATCCTGCACCGCCGCTTGCAGCATCTCCCTGTCCGCAGATAACAAAATAATTTCCGGTTACATTTATGAAAAACGGATTTCTGCAGTTCTCCGGAATGTTCTGTTTTTCAAAATCTATTATTTTTTCAGATGCGAGCGTTTCTGTATCATACTGATATATTCCTGATGCCGCTGAATACACAAAATCAAAACCTGAATCCGGAACAAAAGTATACAGTCCGCTTATATCCTCTTCAGGGATATACTCCGGACTTCGGGTTGACTTTCCGGTATTTTTATCAATTATTTCAGCACATAATATGTTTTCAATTGAACTTCTGAGTACTACTGCGGGATTTCCCTCTTTGGTTTCAATCAGACCTGACTGAAACAGATCGCCGCATTGAATTTCGTCAGATTCAAATATTATCTGATAAGTCTGATCAAATTTTACTACCTTCAGGATCTTATTATCATTTTTTGAAAGCATGACAGCATAATATTCTCCGGGTTCATTTGAAGGAACAACCGATGTATATCCTGCCCATGACAGATCTATTTTTTCAGAAATGTCAACTGTATCTGTAATTTCAAGAGTTTCAGGATCAAGAAAAGTAATACATGGAGCTGATGAATAATCTGCATTTGCTGCCAGTCCGTACAATTCAATTTTTCCGTTTGATTCCTTCAGTGACATGATCAGCATTTCCTGTCCTAAATTAAGAAATGCATCTGATTTTCCTGTTTTTATATCTATAGCATTTATAACTGTATTATAACCGGCATCATAATATGTTACATATAATTTTTCTCCGTTTCCGGATACAAATATATTTGTGATCTGATTGGCACCTACTTCGCTCAGATCGCAGTCAGTAACCTCACCTGTTGCAGAGTTTACGACAAGTGTTCTGTAGTTTACGGACATAAGATTAGCAAGTTCCGAATATCCTGAAATATAATAATCGTCTCCGGATTTTCCTGAATCAATAACAGCAGAAATATTTCCCGGTGCCTCGATCTTCTTATAATCAAAATAATTTTCAACTTCGCTGTGATAACCCGTGCTTTGTGAAACTGAACTGTCATCCTTTATTTTCTTCTGATTTGTATTGCATCCTGATAAAACAGAAAGCATAAGAGCCGCTGATAAAAAAATGCTCAGTACCTTTTTCAATACAGTTATTTTGCTCATAAGTATTCTCCTGTCGAACAAATTATCTCTTTAATATAGTAAACGAATATCATCTTTCATTATACTATATCTGCACAAGCAAGTCAACTTTAGAATCTGCACACATTGACATAAAATAATTTATCAGATATAATATATTTAAATACAAAACAGAAAGAAAGGAAAATCAAATGGATACAAACAATGAATCATCAGATACAATGGACGAGCTTTCTGTCCCGGATAATGTATCTCTTCCGGATGCAAATGAGAAAAGAATAAATAACAATAATATTCAGAACGGAAATTTTCCTCAGAATGGCTTTAACGGTAATATTCAGAACGGAAATTTCTCTCAGAACGGCTTTAACGGTAATATTCAGAACGGAAATTTTCCTCAGAACGGCTTTAACGGTAATATTCAGAACGGAAATTTTCCTCAGAACGGCTTTAATGGCAATATTCAGAACGGAAATTTTCCTCAGAACGGCTTTAACGGTAATATTCAGAACAGAAATTTTCCTCAGAACGGCTTTAATGGTAATATTCAGAACAGAAATTTTCCTCAGAACGGCTTTAACGGTAATATTCAGAACAGAAATTTTCCTCAGAACGGCAGCTTTCCTGCGAACAGATCTTCAGCTCCCCCACGTATGAACAGCCGACCGAATCAGGCTGTAAGACAGAGAGTCAGACAGAAACGACCGCTTTCAAAAGAAGATATGACGAAACTGAAAGTTAAACAGTATTACAACCGAACCGGTGTATGCCTTCTGATTCATGATGTCCTGATATTTATTATTCAGATATTTCTTGGAATAGTCCTTGCTTTTTCATCAATTGCACTCAGAGATGTCAAAGATTATCTTGCCGATGAAAGTATAAGCGTCGGCACCGCTATTGCTTCAGTACTGTCTTTAGTCGCTGCAAATATTATCTGTGCATTTTTAGGTCTGTCTCTTACCAAACGTGTAAAAGAATTTCCAAAGCTCTACTGCGCCCCGAAAGTCAAATTTCCGACAGCGCTGCTTGCTTTTCCTGCAATATTCGGATTTCAGGGTGTAATAGCTATTCTTCACAAAGGTTACTTTATAATTATGAATTTAAATACATCCTCTGAAACAACAGCCGGCGACATGAATAAAAATGTAGTTATCGTATATTTCATATATTCCGTAATTCTGGCACCTGTTACTGAAGAAATACTTTTCCGAGGAATGGTTTTAAAAAATCTTACAGTAATTGATGAAAAGTTTGCTATTTTCTTTTCAGCCTTTCTGTTCGGACTTTTCCACGAAAATGTTCTTCAGATGATAACAGCAACATTGCTCGGTATTTTTCTTGCGTATGTTGCAGTTAAAACAGATTCGATCATTCTGCCGACACTTCTTCATATGTTCAACAATCTATACGCTGAAGCAGAAAGCATGTTTCCGGAAAGCAAAACCAAAACAGCCGTACTGTTTACGCTTTACGGAATCGGTATTATCGCTGCTGTACTGTTTTATATTTTTACAAGGAAACAGGAAACTGCCCAGAACAACTACAAGCCGGTGTTTGAAACTCTTCCGTCCGAGGAAAAAGGGCTCAAGCTTTCTGCTGCTCTCAGTGCTCCGGCAATAATAGTATATCTCATACTTATCATGGTTATGCTTTCATTTGAAATGATCATCACATTTTTGGTATCATGGTTTGCTTAAACAATTTATCATAAAATAATAAAACGTGCTTTACAATAATCATGTAAAGCACGTTTTTTATGTCATAGTAGGGATTGAGTAAAAGCTTTTTTTTATTAATTACAATTAAATAATATCATACATAAAAGCTTTTTACAACGGACATTCTGCACATTTAGTGGATTTTCTGAATAAATGTTTATCCGATTCAGATACCTGAATCATCAAAGTCCGGAATAAAGCTCTCAAGTGCAGTTTCATCGTCCTGGATAAATGCATTTTCAACCCCGATGCTTTCAGCATATTTTATTACATCATCATACTCTTCACGGCTTACCTTTCTGTATATCTCAGGGTATTTTGATGCATTTTCAAGTGGAGTATACTGGTTCATTATACTGATACAAATGTCATCTCCATAGTTTTCATAAAGGTATCTGATGATTTCTTTTGATTCTTCTGTATGTCCCGGCAAAATAAGATGTCTTACTATTATCCCCTTTTCCATCATACCACGTTTATCAAATTTTATTCCGCCCACAAGACTCATCATGCACTCAAGTGCTTTTTCAGCAATTTCCGGATAATCGGGGGCGTTTGAATATTTTTTGGCAGTATTCGGATCCATATATTTAAAATCAGTAAGAAAAATATCAACAAGTCCGCTCATCATTTCAAGTGTTTCAGGTTTCTCATAACCGCTGCAGTTATATACCACCGGAACTGTAAGTCCTTTGGAAACTGCCTTTCTCAGTGCCTCTGCTATCTGAGGTGTATAATGAGTCGGAGTGACCAGATTTATGTTATTTGCTTTTTTCTCCTGAAGCTCCAGAAATATTTCAGCAAGCCTGTCAGCTGTGATGACTTTCCCTCTGCTGCAGTCTGAAATATGATAATTCTGACAGTAAACGCATCTTAACGGACATCCGGAAAAAAACACCGTTCCCGAACCCTCTTCTCCTGAAATACATGGTTCCTCCCACATGTGAAGTGAGGCTCTTGCTGCCATTATTTCTGCAGGTGCACCGCAGTATCCGTGAGACTCAAATCTGTCCGCCTGACAGTTTCTCGGACACAAAGTACATTTTTTCAACTCTGAAAAATTATTATCCATTAATATATCCTTCTTTGATAATTATTTTAATCCAACTCCGGTATTATTGTTACAGTTTACTTCCGGATTTGCTTTCAGCCGAAATAATTCAAATATTCACGGCATCAGCATAAAAACAAATATTTTTTTATTATTTCTATTTTTTTTATTCCAAGCAGCACCTTTCGATAACATTATATCACAAATAAATTATAAAATCTCTTTATTAAAAAAATGAGTTCTCTGAAAAAACAGAAAACTCATTTTATTAAAGTTATTAAGCTGTTTAATTCAAATTTTTATATCGATACAGCAGCTTTCTCATTACTCTCTTCATCTGCAACATCCGAAATCTGTGGATCAGTGTTATTGTGTGAAACATCTATTTCCTTGATCGGAGAATAGCTTGATGAAAGATACTGCTTGAGCATGATATAAAGCATCTCTTTTTCAAAAGGCTTTGAAAGATATGCATTCATGCCGCTCTGAATTGCTTTTTTCTGATCATCGCCTGCTGCATTTGCAGTCAACGCAATGATTGGAATTGAGCAGGCATCGGATTTTTCGGATGAGCGGATCGCACCTGCTGCTTCATAGCCGTTCATCAGAGGCATTCTGACATCCATCAGAATGACATCATATGTATTGCTCGGATTTGAAATAAATGAATATACAGCCTGCTTTCCGTTATAGGCAACTTCAGCTTTAAATCCGACATTTTCAAGAAGAGATTTGACTATTTCCGAATTCAGATCATTGTCTTCGGCGATAAGTGCAGTTTTGCCTGTAAAATCAAAAGTCTCATTTCCGACAAAGAGCTTGTTTTTGATTGAATCTGTAATAGAACTGCATTTTTTAAGTTCCAGAACAAAGTAAAATGTTGAGCCCTGATTTTCTTCGCTCTTTACTTCCAGGTTTCCACCCATAAGTTCAACTATATTTTTGCTTATCGAAAGTCCCAGACCGGTTCCGCCATAGGTTTTGGCAACACTTGTATCAGCCTGTTCAAATGACTCAAATATTTTCTTCAGATTCTTTTCCTTTATGCCGATTCCTGTATCCTCAACAGAAAACCTGATCTTTGAAAAAGCATCAGTATTTTCCGTTTCCTCAATCGTGAGGGTCACACTTCCGCTGAAAGGAGTAAACTTGAGCGCGTTTGTTGCAAGATTTATAAGTACCTGACTAATTCTGAGCTGATCACCGACAAATAAAGTACTTTTATAATTTTTGTTTATCTTAAGCCTTATTGCACGCTGTTCAGCCTGCGGTCTGATCATCAGTTCAAAATCTTCAACAAGATTGTTCAGATCAAAAATATCCTCACATATTTTCATCTTTCCGCTCTCGATCTTTGACATATCCAGAATATCGTTGATAAGTGAGCTTAAAAATCTTGTTGAGGTATTTATCTTGTCGAGACAGTCATAGACTTCTTCATTTTCAAAACGCTCGTCATTTTCTATAACGATCATAGCCTTTTCAGCCATTCCCTTGATAGCGTTGATAGGAGTTCTTATCTCATGTGACATACGTGAAAGGAATTCTGATTTTGCCTTGCTTGCAAGATCGGCGTTGACTATATTGATGTGAGTTGCAATAATTCTGGAAAGCTCCTTTAATGTAACAGTTTCAGACATCTGAAGCTTTCTGTTTTTCTCATGAGTTTCAAATATCAGACATCCTCTGAAAATTCCTTCATTATAGATAGCTGAGAAAATATACTGGTTTTTATCATTTTTCTCAAGCATCTTTCTCAGTGATTTTGAAAATTTTGAAAGTATCTTCGGCGTTATCTGTATTATTCCGTCATGCTCAAAGCATTCCATAAGAACACTGTAATCTTTTCTGTTAAAATCATAGACTTTGTTGAAATCTATAGGTTTTCCCTTTTCACACCAGTGATAAGTAAACTTATAGAACATATTTTCATCATTCATTTCAAAAATGACGATTCTGCTGAAATTATAAGTCTTTGCGATTTTCGGGAACAGAAGATTTATAGCACTTTTCAGATCCTTGGATCTTTCCAGAAGAGAATAGGCATACGAAATAATATTTCCGTTTCTGTCTGTATTATTGTCAAGAATCTCATTGACACCCTTGTCCTTTATCGTCGAGTCAAGAATTTTTGAATCGACCAGATGCGACACATCAGAATACAAAAGACATGATCCTTTGTTTGTCCTTTTAGCAAACATCAATGTCTTGTATGCAAAATTAAACAGTTCATCATATTTTTCCGAATAAAAGGTATTAACTATACCAAGAGTACACGAAATACTGATATTATTGTCATGTCCTGCATAAATACTGTTGACACGCTGACTTATGGATGCACCGAATGTTTTCAGATATGATTTGTTGGTGTTTTTGGTAAATACCATAAATTCATCCCCGCCGAGACGAATGACAATATCTGTCGGTCTTACAACATTTCCGATCTTTTCTGCAACCTCTTCGAGAACTGAATTTCCAAATTCTCTTCCATACATGTTGTTGATCTCATAAAAATCATCGATGTCAATAATACAAAGTGCGCATAATTCCTGCTTGGGCTTTATTTTGAGATACTGCTTTATAAGCTTTTCTCCGCTTTCTCTGGAATAAAGTCCTGTCAGTCGGTCTTTTTCACCATTGTTTTTTCCTTCTGAATTTTTTTCATTTCTGTCATCAGAAAGAATGATCATTTTTACCTTTCTGGTATTTACAGAATCATAAAATTCTACTTCACCGAAGCATGAAACAGAAACAACAGTTCTGTCTTTCGCAATAAGCGGATGTGTGAAGAAAAACTCACCGTTTTTAGTGATGCTCTCCTTTACGGAAACAATATAGTCGTTATAAGTTTCTGTTGGAATAAGACGGCTCATGAACAAACCGATATCAACATCAGACTGTTTGTAACCTGTTATATCGGAAAAGCCCTTGTCTATGCCGACTATCCTGAAGTTGCTGTCGATATCCACCTGAAATTTTGCATAATTTCCGGACTTTACATTCTTTTTATCATTCATTTTACTAACTCCCCGAACAAGCCGATTATTTGTTTTAATTAAACAAATCTGTTCATAACTGCTCACTATAACAACACAGAGGATATTCCCCTCTTCCTGTTAATAGCAGAGCTTTGAAAAGAATTTTTTTCTTCCGATCTAATATTTCCGTTTTCATTTCGTTATCTATATTAATTATAACATATTCAAACGATTTTTTCAATGTATTTTTTATAATCTCACAAAATTATCACATCTAAAAATCTAATATTTATTCATTTTATACTTATATCTGATTTTTAAAAAATAATAAAAATTTCATAATATTTTCTTTAAAATCATTCACGAATTGCTAACCGTATATCAAATATTGTGATTTTTTTATTATTTAAAACTTTTATATTGCATTAAGTCTTGTTTTGAGTTATAATAATTACATATGGTTTAAAATTAAAACACTACGATGGGAGAGTAAATTTACTATGCTTACTTTGTTTTCTTTGCTCGCAATGCAAATCAAATTTTCAAAAGTATTCGCTGTAGTTATTACCGGATTGGTAGTTGTATTTATTGGTCTTATTATTCTTATTCTGTTTGTTAATCTTTTTGGTATGATCATGCAGAAGACCAGCAAGCAGGACAAAAAGAAGGAAGAGATCGCAATAAAGGCAGCTCCTGAGATCTCAGCGGCTACTGAAACCGTAAGTTCCGATTCTTCAGATGACGAAGATGAAACTGTTGCTGCCATTGCTGCTGCAGTTGCTTATCTTTCTCTCAAAGACGGTAAAAATTACAAGATCAAATCAATCAAAAAAGCTTCAGGCAAAAACTCATTCGGCGGTTCAGTCTGGGGTTCGGCAGGACAGAGAGAAAACACAAGACCTTTTTTCTGATTTTCCCTGTTCATATTATCAAATTTAAAACGAAAGGATTTTTATCATCATGAGTGAAGTAATCAACATTTTCACAAACACGATGAAGGATCTGGCAACGGAAAGTGGTTTTGCAGCTCTTTTTGCAGACGGTGGCTGGAAAAACCTGATCATGATCCTCATTTCATTTATCTTTATGTATCTTGCGATCGTAAAAGAATATGAGCCACTCTTACTTCTTCCGATCTCGTTCGGTATGCTTCTTACAAACCTTCCGCTTACTGCCATGTACACTCCGGAACTGTTCGCGGATCCGACAAATATCGATTATGATGCGATACTGCATCAGGGCGGATTGCTGGATATTCTGTACATGGGCGTTAAGCTTCAGATATTCCCGCCTCTTATCTTTTTAGGCATAGGTACCATGACAGACTTCGGTCCTCTTATAGCAAACCCGAAAAGCTTTCTTCTTGGCGCTGCTGCACAGGCAGGTATCTTCCTTACATTTATCGGTGCTGCACTTCTCGGATTCAATGAAGCTGAAGCTGCTTCGATCGCTATCATAGGCGGTGCAGACGGTCCTACAGCAATTTATGTATCAAGCCGACTTCTCGGTGCAGGTTCAAGAATTTCATGCGGTACCATAGCTCTTGCAGCCTATACATATATGGCTCTTGTTCCGATCATTCAGCCTCCGATAATGAGAGCACTCACAACGAAAAAAGAACGTCTTGTTGTTATGGAAACACTTCGTCCTGTAAGCAAGACAGAAAAAGTTCTTTTCCCGATTGCCGTTACAGTTATTATCGCACTTCTTATTCCTTCTGCAGCTCCTCTGGTAGGTATGCTCATGTTTGGTAACCTTCTTAAAGAATCAGGAGTTTGCGAACGTCTTGTTAAAACAGCTCAGAACGAGCTTATGAATATCATCACAATTTTCCTCGGTATTTCAGTTGGTGCTACAACTACTGCTAACAACATCATTTCCTTCTCATTCCTGAAGGTTATTATCCTTGGTGTTATCGCATTCAGCGTTGGTACAGCAGCAGGCGTTCTGTTCGGAAAAATTATGTGTGTTACATCACATGGCAAAGTTAATCCTCTTATCGGTTCAGCCGGTGTTTCAGCAGTTCCGATGGCAGCACGTCAGTCACAGCTCGTAGGTGCCAGAGAAGATCCTACAAACTTCCTTCTTATGCATAAGTCGGATCGTAGCCATGTCGTTCTGTGGGCCAAGGAGTTGTCCACCAAATTTGTC
>JAZQPR010000008.1:0-2486 GCA_045628605.1 Oscillospiraceae bacterium | reverse complement strand
CATTTCACCCGGAGTTACGTCAGTGACTGTTGTGACAGAAGGGTCGAATGTAACTGTAAACATTCCGTTTGTTGCTGTTGTATCTTTCGGAACTGACAGATTGGCTGTTCTTGATGCAGGAACGTTTTTGTCAGTATTTACGGTGAATTTTTCAGAAGAAACTGTCTGTTCGTTTCCTTCACTGTCGACTGTGACGAGTTCATTTACTTTCAAATTGAAATTTGGAGTGCCGCCGTTTGATGAATATGTGATCTTTGCAATGTCTCCGCCTATATCCATCGGTTTTGTATTAACAAAAGCAAAAGTGATCTTACCGTCCCTGATGTTTGTGGATGTCATTACGCCTTCAAACATACTGCCCGGAGTTACTTCAGTTACTGTTACGGCTGAAGGATCAAATGTTATTGTGAACATTCCGTTTGATGCAGTTGTTCCGGAAGGAACTGACAGGAAAGCTTCATTTGAGGAAACCTGCTCTGCAGCGTAAGAAATGACTGATAATCCTGAATATACAGGACTGCAGGCAAGTGTGAGTGCGGTAAAAACAGAAACTGCTTTTTTATTGATTTTTTTCATTTTAAAATAAACCTCCGAAATTATATTACAGTGTTTCAGAGTTGCCTACAATGAAATTAAGAAGTCTGACAGCATCGATTGTTGTAAGCTTTCCGTCACCGTCAATATCAGCTTTTTTCTGCTGTTCATCAGTGAGCTTTACAGAACCGATGATTCCCTGAAGGATGATTCTTACGTCTGATGTAGTGAGATTTGTGTCACCGTTAAGGTCACCAAGTCCTTCTGTTTTTACTGTGGCTGAAGTTGTTGTGGCAGCAGTAGTGGTAACAGTTGCTGTAGCTTTAGTTGTGGCAGCAGTAGTAACAGCAGCTGTGGTAGCTTTAGTTGTGGCAGCAGTAGTAGTAACAGCAGCAGTAGCTTTAGTTGTAGCAGCTGTAGTAGCAGCAGCGGTAGCTTTAGTTGTAGCTGCTGTGGTAACATCGGCAACGGTTGTTGTCGGAGCCTCTGTTGTAGCAGCTTCCTCTGTTGCTTCAAATTTTATATTGTTTGTTGCAGCATATGTTTCTGCATATGAACCTGTTGAACCCATTATAATCTGGAGTCCGCTTCCGGAAAATACATTATCTCCGATTGATGATACAGATCTTGGAATAAGTATGGTCTGCACCTTGGTATTTGCAAAAGCACTGCCGGAGATTGTATTTGTTGATGACAATACATCATATTTTAATAAAGAAGAAGACTGTGGACATTTTATCAAAGTTTTCTTGTCAGCGGTGTAAAGTATTCCCTTATCGTCAAAATAATTCTTGTTTCCTGAATTTACAGAAATATTAGTTAGTGTTGAATGATTATAGAACATCGAATTTATATCAGTTACGCTTTCAGATATAACTAATTCTTTGAATGTAGTATATAATTTACCGCTTGGATTTTCACAAAACAAATTGTCTCCTATATTTAGAAGTGCATCCGGTATTTCCAGTTTATCAAGACTGGTCTGCCATCCTGATGATGAATATGAATACTGTCTGTATGAACCAATCGCTGATTTTCCTATTGTATTTACACTTTTTCCGAGTTTTAGTTCCTTAAGTCCTGTGCATCTTGCAAATGCATAATCTCCTATGGTTGTTGCAGCATCATTCACATGCAGTGTTTTAATACTTGGGCAATTATAAAAAGCCTGAGCATCTATTTTATCAACTGTTTCAGGCAGCTCATACGCTACAATTGATGTGCTCTTTGGACATCTGATCAGTTCTTTTTGCTCCTTATCATATAGTATTCCTTCATCCGATGAATATACCTTATTATCATCATCTACGGTTATTTTAGCAAGTGCTGAAGAATTATAGAAAATCGAATTTATATCCTGCACACTATCTGATATTACCAGTTCATTGAATGTGGTATATAATTCTCCGCTCGGATTTTCAGAAAAAAGATCGGCACCTATGGCTAACAGTTTGTCAGGTATAATCAGTTTATCAAGACTGATATGCCATCCTGATGATGAATATGAATACTGTCTGTATGAACCGATCGCTGATTTTCCTATTGTATTTACACTTTTTCCGAGTTTTAGTTCCTTAAGTCCTGTACATCTTGCAAATGCATAATCTCCTATGGTTGTTGCATCATCATTCACATTCAGTATTTTAATACTTGGGCAATTGTAAAAAGCCTGGGCATCTATTTCCTTAACTGTTTCAGGCAAATCATATGTTAAAATTGATGTGCTCTTTGGACATCTGATCAGTTCTTTTTTCTCCTTATCATATAGTATTCCTTCATCCGATGAATATACTTTATTGTTATCATCCACGGTTATTTTAGTAAGTCCTGAAGAATTATAGAAAATCGAATTTATATCCTGTACGCTATCTGATATTACCAGTTCATTGAATGTGGTATATAATTCTCCGCTTGGATTTTCAGAAAAAATATTGTCACCTATGGCTAACAGT
>JAZQPR010000007.1:0-14758 GCA_045628605.1 Oscillospiraceae bacterium | reverse complement strand
ATGCCTTAGGTGTTTGCAGGGCTTTGCGGTCGCCCTGCACCTTCGCGAGCACGTTCGCGGCACCTTCGCAAAAAAAATTATTTTCTGAGGCTGTTGGCGGTTTGTTCGATTTCGTCGGCGGTGGTTACTACTCGGGCTGAGAAGGAGTAGGCTTTCTGGGCTACTATGAGGTTGGCCATTTCGGTGGCGAGGGAGACGTTGGAAGCTTCGAGGGTGCCTTCGTATACTTTGTAGGAACCGGGTTCTGCAACGTTGGGGTCGCCGGAGTTGTCTGATACTCTGAAGCTGCCGCCGTCGGCTCTGATGAGACCGTTGGGGTTGTCGAACTGGAAGATTCCGAGTCTGTATTTTACGAGTGATGTGTCGATAACGTTCTGGGAGTTATCTTTATATTCGAGTTTTATTTTTTCATAGTTTGAATCAAGGACGTATCTGCCGGCTGAATCTACAAGGTAGCTGCCGTCGGCTTCCACGCTGACATCAAAGCAGCCGTTTCGTGTGTACTCGGTTGAGCCGTCGTCGTTGGAAACTGCAAAAAAGCCGTCACCTGAAATACAGAAATCAAGAGGATATTCTGTAGACTGGAAATTTCCCTGTGTAAAAATCAGATCATCATTCTGAAGCTTTACGCCATGACCTTCTTTTACTTTTTCATTTTCGTTTACTTCACGGTTCTTATTTGCATCCATATTTGTATATATGAGCTCACGAAATTCGGCAACTGATGCTTTGTAGCCTGCTGTTGATGAATTTGTAATGTTGTGTCCGACTATATCAAGATTGTGCTGATAAGCTCTGAGTCCGGATGCACCGGTATAAAATGCCTTGTTCATAAATTTCCCCCCATGTAATTTTACATAAATAATCCCTGAATACGATCTTTAAAACACATTTTAAGACCGCTTTTTTTAGTTTCTTCCTTTTTAATTTATTGATGCAAGAGTAGCCGCTTTTGCATTCATTGCATCAATTTCCCTTATTGCAGTTGCACATGCCTGAAGCGCACGCTGTGCTTCCATAAGGCTTGTATACTCTTCGTTCATATCAACATTTGACTGCTCGAGCTGATTCTGATATACTGTAGCATTTTCTACGATATCAGCATTGTCTGCAATAAAAAATCCATTATCCATTTTCTTTATATCTGCATTGTCGGCAGGCTGTGTTATAAGGATCCTGTCGACATAATTATGTTCATTGTCATAAACCATGCCGTGCGTTGTAATTGTATAGTCCGATCCGCCGACATGAAGGGCGCCGTTTCTTCCCTGAACTCTTCCGACACCTTCAAGAATAAGGAAACCTTCTGCGTCTATGTTGAAGTTTCCGTTTCTGGTAAGATATGTGTTGTTGTTTCCCTGTACGTTGAAGTAGCCTTCTCCTACGATGGCTATATCATACGGGCTCTCTGTTTCCTTAAGAAAACTTTCACCATAAATAGAATCAACAACATCAGTTATAACAGCAGGGTCACCCTCTCCGATATGAGTATATTTTCCATACTCAAGTCTGTAGAGGTTGTTCTGCTCATAGGTCTTTGAGACCATTTTCTGAGTTTTGTAACCTGCTGTCTGATTGTTTGCAATGTTATTTCCGATAACATTTATGTTTCTCTGCTGGTTTAAAATACCCGAGCCTGCAGTGTAAAATCCTGATAACATTGTTATTCCCCTCCTATATCACATTTCACTTTAGTAATCAAATATCACTGTCTCCGAGATAATCCTTCAGACAGTCACGAATTTTTGTAATTGATTTTGAACATATCTGTGATACTCGCTGAACACTGACATTCAAAACCTGAGCTATTTCACTGAGATTTAAATTTTCAAAATAATACAGTGTAACTACAAGTCTTTCTCTTTCGTTAAGACTTTCAATTGCGTTTTTCAGCGTTGACTTCAGTTCATTCTTCAGAAGCTGTTTTTCAGGTGTGCCGTAGTCACTTGTTGCTGAATCAAGCAGAGAACCCATCTGATTTACATTCTGGATAAGTTCTTCGAAAGAAAATGTTACCGATCCTGCCACTTCATAATTATACTGCCTTAACTTGTCAACAGATATTCCGAGCTTATTGGCCATTTCATCCTCTGTAGGCTCACGTCTGAGTTCTGTACAAAGCAGTGCATGCATATCTGAAATTTCCTTGGCTGCCGATCTTACTCGCCGCGGAATCCAGTCCTGTTTTCTTACCAGGTCAATAATACTTCCTCTTATTCTCATAAACGCATATGATTCAAACTTCATGCCCTTTGTTGCATCAAATTTTTCAACGCAGTCTATAAGCATCATCATTCCATGGTTTACCATGTCGTCAATCTGTGCATACCCTGACGCCAGACCTCTCAGCTGCATAGCGGCGGTTTTTGCGATATAGTTATAATTCAAAACCAGTTCATTTCTTATCTGAATGTCCTTGGTCTGTCTGTACTTTTCAAAAAGCGCTGCAGCTTCTTCTTCCGGTAATTTATTCGTGCTCAAAATATCCCCCCTCCCTCTCTAGGATCAGATCACGATATTTCCAAGTGCCTGGATCTGCACCTGAGTATCGATCTCACTAAATGATAATACAACAATATTGGGATAAAACTGATCTATCAATTTTTTAAAGTAAACTCTAACAACAGGAGATGTCAGAATTATCGGAGTCTGAACAAGCTCTTTAATCTTATCGATCTGCTGTGTTGCAGCATTTACTATCTTTGTAATGCTTTGCTGATCAAGTGCAAGATATGAACCGGTGTCCATTCTCTTTACTGCACCCATGATCACACTTTCAACGCCCGGATCAAGACTTATTACCTTCATCTGATTAGCTTCGGTAAATCTGTGTGAAATAGTTCTCTTAAGCGCCTGTCTTACATATTCGGTAAGCATATCGGTGTCTTTGATCTTTGTACCATAGTCACCAAGCGTTTCAAGAATCGTTTCAAGATCCTTTATAGGAACGTCCTCCTGAAGAAGACGGCTTAAAACCTTCTGAAGATCACTTATTGAAATAATTGCAGGCACTGTGTCATTTACAATGGATGCATTTGTTTTCTTGAGGTTATTAAGCATGTTATTGATCTCTTCACGGTTTAAGATCTCATATGCATGAGACTTGATAACCTCTGAAAGATGCGTGATTATTACTGAAACAGGATCGATCAGTGTGTATCCTAATAATTCAGCCTTGACCTTCTGTGATTCACTGATCCATTTTGCCTTTATTCCAAATGCAGGCTCAACAGTTTCAATTCCCTCAAGAACATCCTCTTTTTCTGAAGGTGCAAGTCCGAGATAATGGTCAACAAGAATATCTCCCTTTGCAACTTCCTCGCCTTTTATGCATATGGAATACTGATTTGGATTTATTCTTGCACTGTCCTTTAACTGAACAGGCGGAATGATCATTCCCATCTCCATCGCGTACTGTTTTCTGAACATTACGACACGGTCGAGAAAGCTTCCTCCGTTTGCCTCATCGACCAGAGGAATAAGACTGTATCCGAAATCGATTCTCAGTAATTCAACATTTAAAAGTTCATACAGATTGTCAATATTTCTGTAATACGATGCCTCTGTAACAATTTCCTCGGAAGGTGCTTCCTCTTCATCTGCTGATACAGCTTCCTGTTTTACAGGCTTTTTCAACAGTAAAATTCCTGAGCCTATGAGAAAAGCTGAAAGTGTAAACAGCTGAAGCGGCGGAAATCCGACAAATATAAGAAAGATAAGAGCTATACCGCCGATTATAAGTACTTTAGGCTGTGATAAAAACTGCTTTGAAAAGTCTGCATTGATATCTGCCTCTGAAGCAGATCTTGTTACCAGCATACCGGTTGATACAGATATCAGAAGTGCAGGAACCTGTGACATAAGACCGTCACCTACGGTTGCTGTACTGTATATTTTTACAACTTCACCAAATGAATTTCCGTCTATTACAAGACCAATAATTATACCGCCGACAAGATTGATAATTGTTGTAACGATCGACATGATGGAATCGCCCTTAACAAACTTCGTGGCACCGTCCATTGCTCCGAAAAAAGCTGATTCACGCTGGATCTTGTCTCTTCTGATTCTTGCTTCATCTTCAGTGATAACTCCTGAGTTAAGATCAGCATCAATAGCCATCTGCTTTCCCGGCATAGCATCAAGGGTAAAACGTGCGGATACTTCAGCAACTCGTTCAGAACCCTTTGTGATAACAAGGAACTGAACAAGAACTATGATAAGAAATATCAGAAGTCCGACAACAACATTTCCCTTAATAACAAACTGTCCGAACGCCTTTACCACTTCACCCGCATATCCCTGATTTGTAAGGATGGAACGGGTTGAAGAAATATTCAGACCCAACCGGAATATAGTCGTTACAAGAAGGAGTGTCGGGAAAACCGAAAACTCAAGAGATTCCTTGACATACATCGCAATCAGGAGTATAACAAGTGATAAACCTATCTGAAATATAAACAAAAAGTCAAGGATAAAAGTAGGCAGCGGAATGATAAGTAAAAATACTATCAGTATAACAAATGCTGCAACTATATTGCTAAATGGATTAAATCGTTTCTTCAAATCAGCTCAATTCCTTTTTCTTCAAACTGTAAACGTACGCAAGAACCTCAGCAACAGAGTTATAAAATTCTCTCGGTATCTCCTGACCCGGTTCAACTGCTGCATACAATCCTCTTGCAAGAGGAACGTTTTCAACTATGGTAATATCATTTTCTTCAGCGATCTTAACAATACGAAGAGCAATAAGATCCTGTCCTTTTGCAAGAACAACAGGAGCAGCATTTTTATCTGCATCATATTTTACTGCTACAGCAAAATGTGTAGGGTTTCTTATGATAACGTCCGCATTAGGGACCTCCTGCATCATACGTCTCTGTGATACCTCACGCTGTTTCTGTTTGATTTTTCCCTTTATCTGAGGATCACCTTCAGTACTCTTATATTCTTCCTTTACTTCCTGCTTGGTCATCTTCAGGTTTTTTGAATATTGAAATCTCTGATAAAAGAAATCCGCAACTGCTATAACAACAAATGCTATGACAACTTTTGTAACAATATCAAAAATAAGATCACCCGTAAAACCCGCCGAAGTTTCTATTGTACTGTCGATCAGTTTTGGGACATAGTTAAGTTTATTTTTAATACATATATATATTATATATATTAATATGACAATTTTCAATACAGATTTTAAAACTTCTATAAAACCTTTTAGTGAAAAAAGCTTTTTTATTCCCTCAAGAGGGTTCATTCGATTAAATTTAGGCTTAAGTGACTTAAAATTTACAAGCATTTTAGTCTGAGCCATGGATGCTATAATTGCAACCAAACCTACTGCCAGCAAAATCGGCAGTGAAGCTATACCAAATTTTATCATATAATCCAGAAACAAAGACTGGGCATCCGATTCATTTAAAACATTTATTTTCGGAATTCGTTCAAATGTTTCTGTCATAACTGACTTTACATAGCCGAATATCAACGGATAAAGCAGCTTATAAACGTAAAATGAAACAACCAGCGTTACCGCTATCGTGATCTCTTTACTTTGGGGTACGTTACCCTCTTTACGGGCATCCTGCCGCTTTTTGGGGGTGGCTTCCTCGGTCTTGTCGCCGGAAGACTGCTCTGCCAAAATGATCCCCCCTTATTTTTCAACAGATCCAAAGCTTACGTCATCATAGACTGCAGCGCTTCCTGCATCTGATCCAGAATGACCAGAAGATAATTTTCAAGAAATACAGTTATAGGTTTTGCAAGAACCATAAGCATTATGATCGCAAGCATTACCTTAAACTGCATGTTAATTACAAAAATATGTATCTGCGGAATGAGCTTCATCAGAATTCCCATTCCTATTTCAAGTACAAACTCCATAGCCACAAACGGGAACGCAAGCCTGATGGCCAGTGAAAATGCCGATACAAAAACATTTATCCCGAATGTTACAGCTCCTTCAATGTTTATATTTCCTGCTCCTATCGGAACCATATCAAAAGAATACGCAACCGTCTTCATAAGAACCAGATGACAGTCTGTCGCAAAAAAATATGTGACAAACAAAAGGTTGATAAATTTTCCGGTAAATGCTGTCTGAATACCTGTTCCCGGATCAAGAACCTTTGCCATTGAAAGTCCGAACTGCATATCAAGAACATCACCGACAAAAGTCAGCATATAGTAAAAAATATTGAAAACGTATCCCAAAAGAAATCCGACTGCAATTTCCCTTACTATTCCGATAAGAAGATCAGCTGATGAATTATCATAACCCTCCGGTATCGTTACGGTCGGAGCAATAAGCAATGTCAACAGAAATACAAGTCCCGTTCTAACCATTGCGGGAACTTCTCTTCGTGAAATAACTGAATTGAATCCGACTGCAGCGGCCATCCGTATAAATACGAAAATATAAACATAGCTGTTGTCCAAAATTATTTTCAGTTCAGTCAACTTTTATAAGCACCTACATTCCTGCAATTTTTTCAAAAATAACCTGAAACAATTCAACCATTATACTGATCATCCAAGAGCCTGTGAGAAGCAGGATCGCTGCGACCACCAGAAGCTTTGGAACAAAAGTAAGTGTCTGTTCATGTATCTGTGTAGCTGCCTGAAAAATTGCAACTATAAGACCGATAACTATACTTGCTATCAGTACAGGTGCTGAAAGCTTGAATGAAACATACATTGCACTGATAAAGATCTCAAGGATCTCTCCTTCATCCATATTCTCACCTCAGTTTCTAATTAAAGCTAACTATCAGGGATTTTATAAGGAGATCCCATCCGTCAGCCACAACGAAAAGCATCAGTTTAAACGGCATCGATATCATCGCCGGCGGCAGCATTACCATACCCATCGCCATAAGCGTACTCGATACGACCAGATCTATTATCAGGAACGGTATATACAAAAGAAAACCTATAAGAAAAGCTCTCTTGAGTTCGCTTGTTATAAAAGCAGGAGTTATTATAAACAAACTTAAGTCAGCCAGTTTCTCCTGCGAATCATACTTTGAAGCATCAACAGTGCCCTTTTCCTCTGCAAGTGAAAGAAAAAGATCAAGGTCCTTGTCATAGACCTGCTTTAACATAAATACCTTCAGAGGCTTTGAACCTTCCGTAATTGCCTCATCTACCTGCATGGTCCCTGCTTTGTACGGATCATATGCGGTAGTTTTGATTTCCTGAAAAACAGGAAGCATAACAAATATAGAAATAAAAATCGACAAGCCGATTATTACCTGATTTGGCGGAGAATTTTGTGTTCCCATGGCATTCCGTAAAAATGAAAATGAGACGACGAGTCTTGTAAAACAAGTCATCATCATCAGAAACGTCGGAATGAGTGCCAGAAAGGCAAGCATAAACAGCAAGTCAAGTGTGCTTGATCCTTGTTCTGCTTCTCCTGAATTGATATCAAGCTTTATTGAAGACTCTGCACCTGCTGTCTGGATGACAGTTAATCCCAGTACCAGAAACACCAGAAGACATAAAATAAAGCTCAGTATTTTTTTCTTTGAGAGAACATTCAATATTTTATTCATTTTCTTCCGTGTTCTCCTCTTCCTTAGCGTCTGCTGTATTTTCCTCCGCATTTTCTTCCGACGGTTCAACAGCAGTATCTTTATTCCCCTTTATATCATGCAGCTTCTGAGAAGCTGTCTTTTTTAATATCTCTGCAAATTCAAAAGCTGATGCCGGATTCTGTACTTTTTCATTCATCACAAGCTGAGTTTTATCTACATCACATATATATTCGATATGTTCTCTGCTTATGCCGACCAAAACAGTCTTTCCTCCGGCTTCAACTATTGCAAGAGATTTATCCTGTCCGATACCCATATTGTCGAGTATCTTAAGATTTTTGTTTCCTGAATTCCCCAGTGAATATTTTTTCCCTATCATCTTTGTCGTCAAATATGCAAGATACAGTATAACCACAAACAAAAGCAGCGTTCCGAAAACTGTAAATATCCTGCCTGCCAAAGAATCGTTCGTAAAAAACACCTCCGAATTTATTTAATAAATACTTTTTGTTCAGTGTTTACTGCTGACTATCTCAGTAAGTCTGACACTGAATTTATCATCAGATACAATAACGTTTCCCCTCGCTATAGTCTGTTTATTTACTATTATATCCACAGGTGCCCCGGCCTGTTTTCCGAGAACAATTATCGAACCCTGACAAAGCTCCATGATCTCACGCATCGTCTTTTTGGTCTTGCCTATTTCGGCATGTACCTGAAGCGGAACATCCATCAGAAGATCGATATGTTTTTCTTCTTCATTCTGAATATTTGGTTTTACCTGATCGGTATTATCGAATCTTGGAAACTGTGCTTCCTTAACACTGACAGTCTTTTCTTTGCCAAATCCGGCATTATCAAAACTTTGCATACTACCAACTCCATATATTAGTAAATTAATAAGAAAAATTATTTGACTATACTGTCAATAGGTGCAGGATCATCAACGTCAAACGATGCCCCCATCGCTTTAAGAAATTCTTTACTCTTTCCAAGCTCACTGTTTTTGTTAATAATTACGATCTCAACTCTTCTGTTCTGCGTTCTTCCCTCTTCAGTGTCGTTGGATGCTATAGGATAATCGCTTCCGAGTCCTATAGGAACGAGCTGAGTTGAAGAAATTCCGGAATTTCTCTCAAAAAAGTTTGATATCGTTCCGGCTCTCTCTGCAGACAAAAGTCGTGTATCGACCTGCGATGTGGGACTTACTGCTGTATGTCCCTTAATTATTATCATCGAAATATCATCCTTGACACTCGCAAGGCAGTCGCCTAAAAACTGAAGTGTAGGGATAGATTCTTCTTTGATGACAGCTTTATCCGGCTCAAACAGTACATTGTTTCTGAACTGAATGGAAATATTTTTTGCAGGATTCGGTGTTTCAGTTTCACCGTTTTGTGTTTTATCTGAATCACTTCCTCCGTCACTGGCAGCCTGACCGTCGGCTCCTTCGGCACCTGGCTGATCCTCACCTTCTGTGGTGAGCTCCATCAGAATACTGTTTGCCATATCGCTGTCTTCAATATATGTCTGTATCTTATCATAAAGCTGCTCTATTGCGGAATTATATAACGTGCCCTGGAAAGGATCCTCTGACTCAAACGTGCCGAGATAGTTTCCGTCACCGCTGTTTCCGCCGCCGTCCTTGACAAATGATATGACATCGATCTTCTCTTCACCATCCGCTCTGAATGCTGAAACAAGAGCGTTCCATTTATCATCTGCAACCGTTGACTGACTGTAAAGCATAACAAAAAAAGTCAAAAGAAGCGTAACCATGTCACCATAGGTGTCCATCCAGCTGCCGCCGCCTTCTTCCTCCCTTTTTTTACCCATTTGCTCACCCCCGTGATATCATAAAAGAACAGCAACCCCTTACTGTTTTTCTGCTTTATTTGCCTCCGTCTTTGCCTTTCTTTCCCTTCTGTCCTGTCTTTGAAGGCAGAAGTCTCATGAGTTTCTCCTCTATAAATGTCGGGTTGTCACCGCCCTGTATTGACTGAACACCTTCACTGATGATCATCTTACAGAGAAGCTCCTCCTCATGTCTCTTTTTCAATTTGTTTCCTATCGGCTTAAATAAAAGATTTGCAAGAAGAACGCCGTAGAATGTTGTAATAAGAGCAACCGCCATGTTCTTGGCAAGTGATTCGGCATCTGACATGTTCGCAAGAAGGTTGATAAGACCTATAAGCGTTCCGGCCATACCGAAAGCCGGAGCAAATTCCGATGCTTTCATATAAAAGCTCTGACACTGCGAATGCCGTTCATCAAGGTTGTCTATTTCATTGTTAAGAAGCTCCTTGATCTTTTCCGGTTCAACTGAATCGACAACCAGAAGCAAAGAAGTCTTTAAAAAAGGATCCTTGACTTCGTTAAGTTTCTCTTCAAGAGCAAGAAGACCGTTTATTCTGGCTTCCTTTGCAAATTCAACTATCTGTTCAATATACTGTACCGGATTGTACTTTGGCGGCTTTATTACAATTTTAAAATGTGCCGGCATCTTTTTAAAAATACTGCCAGGATATGATACCATCAGTGCAGCAATTGTACCGCCGATAACAATCATAACCGACGGCGGATCCCAGAATCCCTTTAACTGTGAAGGAATCAATGTCGTTGCACCAGTATTAGGATCTTCACCAAGAAGGATACTAATAACAATGAAAGCTATGGCAAGTATCCAGCCAATAATTGACATCAAATCCATAAATTATTCCCCCTATTTAGCTGAATTTAAAATCCCTTCCCATACTCTTCTCCGAAACTCAACCGTAAGATCAGCAACCATCTGAGCCGGCTCTTTTACAATATATACATTTCCATTTGCCAACCTTATCGTCGTATCAGGATTTTCCTGCACAGTTTCAATAAGATCGCAGTTCAGTACAAATTTTGTTCCGTTTAACTTAGTGAGAGTAATCATCAATTCGCCACCTCAGCTTTTTTTTTAAATTCTCTATATTGTTGTCAATGAAAATTTTTTTACAGATATACAAAAATGCTGCGAAGGTGCAGGGCGATCGCAAAGCCCTGCAAAAAACCTTCCGCATCATCAAAACTTAAATTATTTTCACCAACAATTCAATATCAATAAAAACCCAAATTATCTCTTCAAATTAATAAGCTCTTCAAGCATAGTATCTGAAACAGTAATAACACGTGAAGAAGCCTGGAATCCTCTCTGAGTCATGATCATATCTGTAAATTCAGATGAAAGATCAACGTTTGAAGATTCAAGTGTTGAAGAAACAAGTGAACCGCAGCCTTCATCACCAGGAGTCTTGATAATAGGATCACCTGAGTTGAATGTTGTCTCAAAGTAAGTATTACCTGACTGAGCAAGACCTGCAGGATTTGCAAATGTTGCAAGATCAATACGTCCAAGCTCAAGAGTACCGAATACTTCATGAGTACCAACCAGAATACCTGTATCACCGATTGAAATATTGATAAGGTCTTCAACGCCCTGCTCGCCGCCTTCAGTACCGCCCTTAAGTACAAATGAGTTTGCACCTAAGCCGAGGTTTGTTGAAGGAGCACTTGGTTCCATTGTAAATGTACCTGTTGATGTATAAGTTCCGCCTGCATCAATACCAAGATGAGTTGTAAGAGATGTAAGACTCGGGAATGATAATTCAAATGCATCCTTTCTGTCTGTACCGCCCTTCATCATCAGCACTGAACCTGCAGTCTTCATCTGACTTGCGTTTACAACAGCACTGTAGTCGCCCATTGTGATTGTCATCTTTGTAGCAGCTACCGGAGGTGTTGCTGTACTGTCACCATCAAGTTCAATTACCATATTTCCTGTTGCTGCATCGCCGGTAAATCCGTCAAGAACATTTTCAATATCAAACATTGATGCAACATCATCAGGAAGAGTAACTGTACCGTCAACATAACCAAAGTCTGTGCCGACGATTTCTGCACCTGTCATACCTGATACAGGAGGTGTTGCTGTATCATCCTTTACTCTGAATTTTGATTCATCATCCATAGAAAGTGTAAATGCACCTGCAGGATGTTCAATACCGTTATTTGCAGCTGTAACAGCTTCGTTAAGTGCCTTGTTAAAATCATCAAGACTTGCAAACTCTTCATTTGCATTTACTGTAACAACTATTGAAGAACCTGAAATAGAAGCTCTCATCGGTTCGCCTATCGGAAGTGATGAAGCTGAAACAAATGTAAAGTTTACGTTTGCCTTGCTTGTTTTGTTTGTTGCGTCAATAGTATAGTGAACACCGTTTATATCTTCTTCAGCCTTGCCTGAAGCAGCATCAAGGTATGGAAGATTGATCTTGATCTTGTTTGAACCCGGATCCTGTGTTGAATCCCCTGATACACCAAGAACGAAGTTACCGTTTATATCAACAAGATTTCCTTCAGAGTCGATATCAAGCATACCTGCTTTTGTATAGTAGATATCTCCGCCTTCATCCATAACCTGTAAGTAACCGTCACCTGTTATAGCAACGTCAAGTGAATAACCTGTTGATGACATAGCTGAAGTAGCTGTATTTGTATCGATACTTCCTACTTTGTTTCCGTAACCGATCTGAATAGCATTTGTTCCGCCTGTGTCACCGTTGGCACCCTGTGCAGCCTGCGCTGTCTGGTAGTATACATCCTTGAAGGTTGCTCTGCTTGATTTGTAGCCGTATGTTCCTACGTTAGCGATGTTGTTGCCTATAACGTCCATTTTTGTCTGCTGTGTTTTTAATCCTGCAACGCCTGAAAATAATGATCTTACCATAATATGACCCCCTAAAAAAATCCTTTTATTTTATAATCCTATGTCGTGTGTGACGGATACTGTCACTGTCGTCTGTCATTCGGACAGTGAAATTAGCTTCCTTTAAAAGGTCCGGCTATATGATTACAGTCCCGTCAATATTTGTAAATACATTTCCCTGAAGCTCATTGTTGGCTACAGTGGTAATTACCATGTTGTTTTTTACGCTTACAATGTAAGCTGCCGAATCGATAAGGATCAGTGTATCATCTAAACCCTTTTCCTCTGCAAGCTTAATCCCTTCATTTAAGCGTGCTAAATTTTCCCCTGATAAATCAATGTTTCTCTGTAAAACACGATTCATCGCGTGTCTTGAAAAATTGACACTGCTGTTATTAAGCAATTCCTCAGTTTCTTCTGTCGAATTCTGATTCATCTGTTCACTAAGGATCTGTTTAAAAGATTCCTTCGGAACAACATCTGTGTATTCGCTCGGTATAGTCTGGGGAATGCCTGTAGTAATTGGTGTACTAAATCTTCTTATCGTTAAGTCATCCATAACTAACACTCCCTTACAAAAGACTTATCCTAAAGCCTGTGAAGCGTCATATGCTCCTGAATCAGCGGAAGCTTCAGAATTTCCTATGCTTACTTCGCTTACTTCATTCATTGAAAATACATGTCCGTTTACGGTAACCTGATATTCATTGTCTTTTTTGGACATTGATTCAACTACTCCCGTTTCGGTTATTTTGGTACCGTTGCTGTACTTAGTTGCTGTAACGGTCTTACCCAAAAGTGACATTGCAAAATTTTGCTGTGTGAACTGTGCCATTTCCTGCATAGCCTTGAGTGAAGCAAACTGTGTCATCTGTGTCATGAATTCAGAGTCATCTGTAGGATTCATAAAATCTTGATTTGACAGCTGAGTTATCATAAGTGTAAAGAAATCGTCAACGGAAAGCGATGAGCTGTCCTCTGTGGTATATGTAATACCGTATTTCTTTGACAGATTTTCAGTTGCTTTAACATCCTTGCCTGAGGAGTTTAACAAAGTGGTGTAATTTCTTTCAGAAGAATCCTGGATATTTGTTATCGACATATTATTCACCTCCGTCTTGTAAAATTCAAAATAGTCTTAAATAAATCTGTTGAGCATTCCTGTCTGTACAATGACTGCTCTCTGTAAAATATCTTCATTCTGATCCTCAGGAACTTCATCTGTTCCATTGAAGCTGCTCATAAAATACCTTCTTCCGGAGTTTTTGTACTCCTCTGCAAACTGACTTGACTGCGAATAGCCGCTCTGATCAAAATTCATAAAATTCTGATTCGTGTCATCCGGCTTATGGCATTCAACTGTCTGTATTTCGGCATTGTGAGGCTTTAAAAGATCCTGAAGAATATTCAGTTCCCTGTTAAGAAGTTCTGCCGTTTTTGTGTTATCCGTCAGCATTCTTACTATAACAGAGCCTTCTGATTTTATCATTCTGACTGTAATGTTTCCAAGACCCTCAGGGTTTAATCTCATGACAAACACATTGTGTTTTCCCGGAATATATTCGTTTAAAGCTTTGTAAGTCTGATTAAGTATGTTCTGCTGCATCTGAGTGTCATCGAACATAAATACTTCAGACCTTCCGATGAAATCTATCGGCTGCATCGTTACTGCACCTGCCACCAGTTTTTCAAAAGGTGAAGCATCATCAGCGACATTGCTGCCTTTTTCATCACTTTTTTCTGAATTTCTGAAAATGTCATCTGTCCTGCTTTCTTTAAGGAAAGTATTTTCATTCTCGCCTGAGTCTGAACTTCTGTCCTCTCCGGCTTCAAAATCTGTATCGGTATTTACTTTCAAAACGTCTTTTTCAGTGCTTTGAATTTCTTCACCAAAACTATTTTTCTGAATGGATAAATGATCATTTTCGGATTTTTTACCAACGATTATTTCTTCTGTTTCATTTGCAAAACCATTTTTCTCTGAATACTGAGTATACTCTGTCTCAGATACTGTGTTTTGTTCTGAAATACTCTCAGCGCTTATTTCTTTACTGAAATTTGTAATATCGGATGTATTTTCAAATACGATCGCTTCAGATTTCTTTTCGGAATAAACCTGATTGTTGTTTTCATTTCCCTTATTTTCAGGAATATGTTCAAATACTGTATGATTTGAAGCTTCATTTGTCTGAATCTGTGGTTCAAACACTGTCTGTTCCTTGGTCTCAGCTTTTACTTCAGTTTTCTTAACTTCGTAATTCTGAATTTTCGGTTCAAACTCTGTCTGTTCCTTTGTCTCAGCTTTCACTTCAGTTTCCTTAACTTCGTAATTCTGAACTTTTGGTTCAAACTCTGCCTGTTCCTTTGTCTCAGCTTTTACTTCAGTTTCCTTAACTTCGTAATTCTGAACTTTCGGTTCAAACTCTGTCTGTTCCTAAGTCGGAGGCCAAGCGGTCTTAGGAAGATACAGGTTGTGAAGTTT
>JAZQPR010000006.1:0-2206 GCA_045628605.1 Oscillospiraceae bacterium | reverse complement strand
ATTTTTTTATACCAACTTACCCCTCAATCTCAACCTTTATCCCCGACTTCAGCTCCACAGAAAAACTGGCATCAAACACCGTGATCTCACTCAGCCATCTCTTTACAAGACTCTCATCATATTCCGTCAGTCCCGCATTCTGTTCCATGATGAACTCCTGGAGATTGTTTATCCTTTCGATCTTATCATCCCTCATAGCCGTATCCATCGTGATTTCGTGCCTTTTCTCCCTGAGCCTTAAAATCTCATCAGCAATCTGGTCATAAGCATCCTTGTTTTTAGCTTTCATTACCAGCTCCTTTTCGAGCCTTTTAAGTTCCTCATCGATCTCAGTAATATCATCATCACTTTCATCCATGATGACCTTTGCGATATTTCTCTGCAGCACCTCAAGATAGTTCGACTTATCCCCAATGAGCCTGTTTATCGCCTGAACGACCACATTCTCCAATACCTTTTCATTCACAGTTCGTGCATGGCATACACATCCCGTTGGTTCAAGTCGGCTGATGCATCTCCATACTATCGACTTGCAGCCCCAGTTGTTCCAGTGGATCCTTTTGAACAGCTCTCCGCACTCACCGCAGACGATGATCTGCGAGAAGCAGTGACAGTAGCTGTAATTTCTTTTTTTACCGTATGACATTATATTGACAAAGATCATATTTTGCTGTATAATTAAATTCTGTAAAATATTTTTATATAAATCAGGTTTTTTATACACCTGAAATTTTTAATACCGGAGAGTTTAATTAATGGTAAAAATGGAGATAATTACACCCCGAAATAATTTACTAAACGATTGATTTCGGGAATTACAGCATTTGTTATGACAATTTCTGTTTTTCCTCTGAATGAATTGAGCGTAAAAACAGTAAAGGCCGCAGAAGGTACTTCAGCGAAAAGAACATATGGTGATTTGAATAAGGATGGAAACATTGATGTGTTTGATCTTATGCATCTGAAAAAAATGTTGCTTGAAGAAACCAAAACAAATGAGATAATATCTGATGTTGACGGAGACGGTGAAACAACATTTAAAGATATCACCGAAATGGGAAAGTACATTATGGGTGAAGTACCGCTTCTTCAGTCAGAAGTAAAACTTGATACCGATGAGGACGGTATTTGTGATTACCTTGAAACACTTCTCGGTACTGATTCGTCAGATACTGATTCTGATAAGGACGGATTCAGCGATTTTGAAGAGCTGTATTTTCTAAATACCGATCCGAGGCAGAAGAATACCGACGTTACAGATTCACAAAGAGACGCTGACAATGACGGATTGTTTAGTATTGATGAATTTTTTATTTATTATACAGATCCATACAATTATCAGGATAGCAAATGGATTAATGTTTCGTATAGTAATAACGTTTTCAATGAAGAAGTGATTGGAGATAATTGGACTGAATAAAGGAGCGATAATATGAAAAAAAAAATAACTGTTGTTATCATAATTTTTATTGTACTTATTTTGCCTATCATCATTTTTAAAGGAATATATGATTTTATGTTTGAAGAAAAATATGGTCATGCTTGTTCGCAGTCGCATAGTATTTGTGCTCTTTGGTACAGCTTTATGGATAATAATCAGGACAATAATGATGATTTTGATGATGATGTTTATATACTTTCTTCAGAAGAAAAGTATACAGACAAAGAGGCAGTCAATGTTGCTTTTAATCAGTATTTGGAGGAACAAAAACACCTTTTTGACGGAAAAAAATACAAATATATATTATTTATAGAAAATGGTGAACCTGCTGGTGCAATATATTCAGAAGATACTTTTTTTCTGATTACAGGTCGCTCCTTAAAAATTCACCTGAAATCCAAAGATTATCCAAACGGCGTCGAACACGGCGATGTGATAAAACCGTCAGAATGCAATTTTAATCATCAGGCGAAGCTGTTATACGAAGAGTTTAAGGAAAAACATAAAGATTAACAAATATCTGACGATTCGGCTTCGGAATAAATGTACGACATCTATACCAAATGGGAAGAAAAACTTCTTTTTGTCATAATAACGAAGATGAATTATCTGCAAATGTCAATATAAAAATGTAGGTTTTTGAAATTTTTTTCATGTAGGAAAACCTACATTTTTATTTTTGATTTTCAGATGTCAGAATATGCCATAATCATCAGTTATCCTCAGCCATATACTGCATCTGATCCTTCAACCTGTATGAAGGTC
>JAZQPR010000005.1:0-4133 GCA_045628605.1 Oscillospiraceae bacterium | reverse complement strand
CTGTCCTGGTACTCTAAAATAGAATACTTAGCATTTGCATTTTTTTACGTCTTATGCTTGACTTCTCAATAATTCATTATGTCTCAAATGAATCTTCAAGGGTTTTATGTTTAGTGCATTGTTCAATTTTCAAGATACTTTTATTTCTGTCGTTCTTGATGTTCTCGCGTCCGACAGCTTTTATATCTTACCATATTTATTTTATGTTGTCAACACTTTTTTTAAAAAAAATTTTGATTTGTTGATTGTCTATATATTTTTTTTATATTCTAAGTTCATTAGTATATTTATGATGAATATTATTTATTTTCTAACTGTATACTAATAATATATCTGTCTTCCCTTTGATACACTATAGTTATTTATTTAATTGCAGACTTTTATTCTCCGCCTTCTCATACAGTCAGTTTCTGACCTGATGTATTTCTCTATAATCGATAACATTTATCATCTGCTTTTCATCTCTTGAATACTTATAACATATATGTTATAATACATAATAAATATGTAAGAACAAATCACATCTTTACAAGGAAATTTACTTTACTTAATTATTTAAGGAGAACCCGTTATGGAATACGATCTTTCGGTAAGCAACAAAAAAAATCCCTTCAATATTGACGTTGAAAAATTTGTAGAGCAGTTTTACGGATTTATTCAGCTCAATCATCTGTATGAATCTGCAATAAAAGAAATAGAAACCAAGTTGGATATCATTGACAGTGAATTTCAGACAAACTTTGAGAGGAATCCTATACACAGTGTATCAAGCAGAGTAAAATCCCCTGAAAGTATTGCTCAGAAGCTTATGAAAAAAGGGATTCCGATAACTGCTGAATCCATTATTTCCCATCTGCACGACATAGCCGGAGTAAGAGTTATATGCCATTATATAAATGATATATATGCTGTTTCGCATCTTTTAAGCATGCATGATGATATTCACATATTACAGATCAAGGATTATATCAAAGATCCCAAGCCAAGCGGATACAGAAGTCTTCATCTGATTGTTACCGTGCCGGTTTTTCTCTCCAGCGGAAAAAAACCGGTTCCTGTCGAAATTCAGATAAGAACGATCGCCATGGATTTCTGGGCAAGTCTCGAACACCAGCTTCACTATAAAAATAACCAGCACCTTTCTGCAGAAGATGCTGAAAAACTTGCACTTGAACTTCAGGAATGCGCAAAGACAATAAACGAAACTGATATGAAAATGGAAGCAATATACAGAAAACTTAATAATCTGGAATAATAATCTTATCTTCGCTCCTTTGCAGCGAAGATTTTTTTATTAAAAATACTATTTATATCACTTTTTTCAAATATTGCTGTAAATGTTCGTCATTTTGTCATCTTTATATCAATGAATAAAATATTTAATGAATTTTCTTTTATTTTCATATTGTTTTTTCACAATTATGCTGATATAATGAAATTGGTAAAACAATTTATTATACAATCAGACTGATACCGGTCAGTATTCAGTCTTCATTCGCATTATTTATTATTTTATTATTTTGAAAGGGGAAATTAAGATTGAGAAAATTTTCCAAAAGATTGGTTTCAGCTGTAACAGCTTTAACTCTTATCGGCTCAACTGCAGGTATTACCAATATCTCTGATAACAGCACCGTTTCAGATGTTTCTGCTGCTTCTTCTTCCTACAACTACGTTGAAGCACTTCAGAAATCAATGTTCTTCTATGAAGTACAGCAGGCAGGTATCCTTCCTGAATGGAACGACGTTCTCTGGCGTGACAACAGCATGGTCAAGGAAGACGGTACTCCTTCTGACGTTGTAGACGGCGGATGGTTTGATGCAGGTGACCACTTCAAGTTTACTCTTACAAATGCATATTCCGCTTCAATGCTCGGATGGGGATATATTGAATACAAAGACGCTGTTGACAAAGCAGGCCTTGGTACTATGTATAAAAACAACCTCAAATGGGGTCTCGACTATGTTATGGCCTGTGATAAAGGCGGTGGTGCTATGATCGGTACCATCGGGGACTTCAAATCAGGCGCAACAGACCACAATATCTGGTGCAGTGCTGAAGTTTATATGAGAAAGCATCACCTCGTTGCCGGAAATGAAGAACGTCCTTATGACACTATAAAAAATGCATCTGTTGCTGCAATTTCAGCTGCCGCTCTGGCTGAAGGATATATTATTTTCAAGGATTCAGATCCTGACACAGCTGCAAATTATCTCAAGCATGCAAAAGACCTTTTTGAAGGTGCTGATAAGATAAGAGATAATAAGGATGTCGGCGGAATGTCAGGTATGTACAATACTTCATCATGGCTTGATGACTGTATGTATGCTGCAAACTGGCTCTTCAGAGCTACAGGCGACACTTCATATATTGATAAAATCAAAAAGGACTATATTCCTGACTTCCCTACCGAAAGCCAGTCAACAGACAAAAAGTACACATGGGGTCTCTGCTGGGATGATACTTCCCAGGCTGCCGCTCTTCTCTATGCTCAGAACACAGGTGACAAGGAATGGATAGATCATGTTTCACATCATCTTGATTACTGGATAGACGGATACGGCGGAAAGAAAGTTGACTACACACCTGACGGTATGGCTTGGCTTACAAACTGGGGATCTGCACGTCATGTTTCATCAACAGCATGGCTTGCAAAACTTGCAAGTGATACTATTTTCTCTGACAATTCATCACTTCAGTCAAAATACAACGACTGGGCAAAGAAACAAATGGATTATATATTTGGTGACAACGGTCTGAAAATGAGCTACGTTCTCGGCATGGGCGACAAGCAGCCTTCAGCTTTCCATCACAGAACAGCATCAGGTATTCATGACGATCACTGGAACGAACTCGGAACATCCGGTTCAACTACTTCAATGGGCAGTGATGAAGAATGGCAGACAGAATATGCACATACACTGTATGGAGCTCTTGTAGGTGGTCCTGACATGTCAGGAAACTATAAAAACAGTGTTGCCCAGTATGAGTATTCAGAAGTTGCTATCGACTACAATGCCGGATATACTGCATGTCTTTGCGCAATGGCTGATGACTTCGGTGGTGAGAAGGAAGCCGACTTTCCTCCTACAGAAACTCCTAAGTGGGCTGAATGGGAAGTTGCTGCAATGCTCAACGGAAGCGGACAGAGCTATACTGAACTCAAAGCATGGGCAATGAATCATACAGCATGGCCTGCAAGAGTCGAAAAAGATATCGCTTATCGTTACTTCTTTGATGCATCAGAAGTATTTGCAGCAGGTCTGACTGTTGATGATATTAAGGTTGAAGCTAAATCACAACAGTACAACAGCGGTGAACAGGGCTTTGCAACAGTATCAGGTCCTCACAAGTTTGAAGGAGATCCTTCAGGAAATACTTACTATGCTGAAATCAAATTTGAAGACGGACGTGCAATTCAGCCTACAGGACAGAGTGAGCACAGAGATGAAGTTCAGTTCAGAATTTCAATTCCTGATGAGAAAGCTGCAAACGGTGCATGGGACAGCTCAAACGACTGGTCGTTTGAAGGCGTTGACAAGGCAACAAGCCTTAAAAAGAGCTCTTCTCTCAATGAACATATCACAATGTATGTAAACGGTGTTCTTGTATGGGGTGAAGAACCTGACGGAACAAAACCTGTTTATACTCCGCCTGCAAAGCGCAGTGGTGTTTCAACCGGCGATTCTTCAGGACATGAAGCAGTAGTAACAACTGCAACAACCGTTACAGAACCAAAGATCACCACAACTGAAACAACCAAAGAAAATACAAACGTTACAACTAATGGTCAGAACCCGACCGGCGGAACTGATGCACAGATCATATACGGAGACTTAAACGGAGACAAAAATGCAGATCTTACAGACCTTACAATTCTCAGTGTATACCTTATGACAAAGGACAAGAGTAAAGTCAAAGTATTTGCTGCTGCTGACGTCGACGGAGACGGATCAGTTGACATCGCAGATCTCCCGCGTTTCAAACAGTATATTTCAAAGGATTCCTCTGTTTCTTACCTTGGACCAAAACACTAATTAAATAACTTAGAAAATAAAAAAAGGATATCAGCTTTTTAAAACAGAAGCTGATATCCTTTTATTTTGTGTTTCAAAGCTCTGCTTTTAACAAG
>JAZQPR010000004.1:0-59511 GCA_045628605.1 Oscillospiraceae bacterium | reverse complement strand
GGGCTGTTAAAAAAGTCTCTCATATAAAGAAAGCAGCAAATCAAAGATACGTATTTACGTACTCTAATTTGCTGCTTTTTTCAGCTTTCAGGCAGTTTCTTAACAGCCCCTTTTTTTAAAGAATATAAACCATTGTTGAAAATATCAAAAATTATTCCTTAGGAACTTCATAATATTTTATGTCATTTCTTGAAACATTATAAGTAATATAGTCATTTGATTCAGCTGAGTCAGGCTTGTATTCAACTGTCATAATATTCCAGTCATCTGGAAGCTGAAGAGCAACATAACCCTTTATAGTTTCACCAGGCTGAAGAGGCTCATCTGATGCATTGTATCTCTGAAGTCCGAGAGGTGAAAATACAAGCGCACAGTAAGATGTGGAATATGCATTGTATATTTTTTTACTGTCCATCTGTTCATCATCAAGCTTTATGTTGAAGTCATCGAGCATCCAGATCTTTCTTTCTTCATCACCATTGTTTGTAGCCTGGAAAATCAGAGCGTATACTGATCCGTCTTCATCTTCAACATCTTTTATTTTTGCAAGTTCAAGAAATTCAACAGCAAAATTTTTCTTTTCATAAACGAATTCTTTTTTGTAATCTGCTTTGAATTCTTCTCCTGGCGGAAGCTGACTTTCTGAAACAGCTTTTTTTCCACCTTCATTTATTTCAGTTTTTGATTTTGAATTTGAACATCCTGTAAAAGATGATATTAACATTATACACGAAAGTACTAAAGCTAATTTATTTTTCTTCATGAATATCCTCCATTAAACATATTAGTTTCTCTATATATTTTAACATTATTTTTATGATAATTCAATAGTATTTAAAAGAAAACAAGAGACCCCTGAAAACAAAGGTCTCTCATTATCTTTATTATCAAAAAAATGATAATTATTCAGCGTTTGGAGCTCCTACAGGGCAAACACCTGCACATGCACCACATTCAACGCAAACTTCAGCGTTGATTTCATATTTGCCGTCACCGGCAGAAATAGCGTTTACCGGGCATTCGCCTTCACATGATCCGCATGAAATGCATTCGTCAGAAATTTTATATGCCATTATCGTTACACCTCCCTATGCAGTATAGATATAAAATATCTAATTATCATTTTAACAATTTTCACGTAAAAAAGCAAGTCTTATTAACAAAAAATAATTTAAAACAGAAAATAGTAAAATACAGTACAGGTTGACAAAGGTTTTAAAAACAAAAAAGTTGGCAACATACATAAATACGTAATTTTAAGAGTGTTGCCAAATAAAAGTAAACAACCGTTCAACAAAAGGTTTCAATATTTTTTGATAGAATAATCACATAATAAATTGAATTTTGCAAACCGGAATGTTATAATATTTGTTGAAAGGAATGATTATTATATGTATATAGATTTTCACGTTCATGCATTTCCGGACTCAATAGCACAGAGAGCAATGGCAAATTTATCAGCAGAAGGCAAATCCTTCGGTCTTAGTGCACATACAGACGGAACAGTTAAAGACCTTGAAAAATTACTTAAAAGCAGAGACATCTCCCATGCTGTTCTTCTTCCTATAGCAACAAAACCTTCTCAGCAGACAAATATCAACAACTGGGCGAGTGAAGTTACAAAAGAAGGATTCTTTTACTCATTTGGCAGTGTTCACCCTGACGCAGAAGACCTGACCGATGAACTGGAACGAATCAAATCACTTGGACTATACGGTGTAAAACTTCACCCTGATTATCAGAACTTTTTTGTTGATGACGAAAAAGTAATTCCAGTATATAAAAAATGTGCCGAGCTCGATCTGCCTGTAATGATACATTCAGGATTTGATCCTGTGTCTCCTGACTTATGTCACTGCAAACCTGAAAATGCTGCAAAGGCATTTAAGCAGGTTCCGGAATGTACAATGATCCTTGCTCACGCAGGTGCAATGTGCAGATGGGATGAAGTTGAAACTTATCTTGCGGGCAGGGAAGGGAACCTGTATTTCGACGTTTCCGTAGTTGCAAACTATATAAAACCGGACCAGCTTCTTAGAATAATAAAAAAACACGGTGCTGACAGAATTCTTTTCGGAAGTGATTCGCCATGGGATGATCCGGAAAATGAAAAACTGATGATAAAAAATCTTCCTCTTTCCGATGAAGAAAAAGATATGATTTTCTTTAAAAATGCGTTGAAACTTTTAAAAATAAGTTGAAACTTTCAACCTGAAAAATGTTTTCAACAAACCGTTTTCAACATTTTAAACTGTTCATAAGTGGAAAATCAAATATCTGTTTTCAAAGAAAGTTATTATTTTTTGTTGAAATTGACGTTATTTTTACACTAATATATGGAATAAGATCTTGGTTTTAACATTTTCAACTCTTCTTTCAACAACGTGTTGAAAACACAGTTGAAAAGTATAATGCATATAAAAAAAGTCATAAAAGAACCGTTTACTCCTGAAATATATTGGTTTACTCAAATATTATGGAATACAGACAAATATTTTTATATAATAAAATCATCTTAAAACAAATGTAAATTCAACATTCAAATACAAAGATGTTGAATCTTTAAGGAAAGGATGTATTATTATGAAAAAAAATATTAAACTCACTTTATTTAATGTATTCTATGTGCTTGCCATGATTCCGCTGGTTTATTTTTCAGGATATGAAATATTAAGGGTCAAAAGTGCAAACTCTCCGATGAACTGGCTTCCGATAGCTGCATGTATCACTCTTACCTGTGTCTTTTCTTTAATAAATATAAGAAAAAACAAGAATAGAGATCAGGCTTAACAAAATATCTTTAATATTCAGTATTTTACATATCAGAAATTTTATTGCTGCTTTTTTTGATGCATTGATACTGGGGGCTGTTTTTTTAATTACTAAAAATATTATTAATTCTATATTTATTCATTCTCTGATTAATTTTTCATCATTGTTTTTTGATATTTTATCAACAAAAAATATTATTGAAATAAGATATATTAAACTTCCAGCAGTATTAATTTTTCCAAAGAACAGTATTATATTTTTCTTCGTTTTATTTATGATAGGAATAATTATTTTATTATTAAGCAAATCTAAAACTAAACGTGGTTTATTTTCCGGAATATGAAACATTAAGAGATAAAATAACACCTGCAGACAAATTTAATTCTGCAGGTGTTATTTCACTTTACGCTTACTATAATATCGATCGTATGATTGTCATTTGGATCAATATTCAAAACAGAATAATAAAACATACTATTTTTTGAATAATTATTTTCATTAATATACTTTTCAAAATTATTTTTAGCTTCTTCAAGTTTATCAAAACTTCCGGTATATCTGTACGAAACAACATTATCCAAATTAAAATTATGTATATATGTAAACTCAGGCTGGATATCATATCTGTTTTCTGCAATCGGGATCATAATTTCTATTTTCTCATCAGATCCGTTTTCACAGCATTTTATAAGCGGTGGTCCATTAATATTATTTTGCAATGCATCCATATTCCGACACATATAACGTACAAGATCAATTGTTTCTTTTTTAGAAATATTACATGTATAAGAAAGAAGTGTGTTATATGACACAGATTGATTTTTCTTTACTTTCATAAATATTAAGTATATTCCGGATATTGCATATCCATCTTCCTTTCTATAATAAATATATATATAATATATATTATAATATTTGTTTCAATTATTCTATAATAACAGAGTAAACAGCATATTTATCTGAGTAAACAAACCATGCTTTCTCTCAGAATAATCACAATAAATGCATCCTTCAAAGCTCTGTGTTGTTATAAAAAAATACGGTTGCACCAATTACGTACAACCGTTTGTTATCTTATTAAAAAAATACAGTAATTGTCATTTGCTTAATCATTATTCCGTTTTACATAATCAAGAAAAGCTTTTTTAAATCCGGATGCTTTAACTTTACTGATCAGAGCCTTTTCATTATTATCAAACATAATATCTGAATTTGTATGTGAAATAATATGTTTGAAATTAACAATATAAGAACGGTGACATCTGTAAAAATAATCTTCCGGAAGAAGCGATTCCAGATCTGAAAGAGTTTTTTTATATAATAAACTCTCCTTTGTAGTTCTTATATAACAATACTTGTCTGACGCCTCAGCATAAATAATATCATTTATTGATACTTTCTTTGTTATCTCATCAATTTTAAGAATAATAAATTCCTCGTTATCTATACTGTTACGATAATCATCAAGTGCTGCTTTCATTTTATCATAATCGAGAGGTTTAACAAGAAATCTGAATGTATGTACCTGAAAAGCATCAAACACTATCTGAGGATAACTGGTCAGAAATATTATCTCAGTCTTATCATTATTATTTCTTAATCTTTTTGCCGTCTCCAGCCCGTCAATCGACTCCATCTGATAATCAAGAAATATAATATCAAATTCATTTTTATTTGCTATCAGATCGTGTCCATTTGAAAATTCTGTGTAAAAAACGTCAACCTTTCTTTCATCTGAATACTTATCAAGTGCTTTTTTTACTTCATTTCTAAAAAATTTATCATCATCGCATATAGCTATTTTCATATCTTCTGAAGACTTATAATATTAGTCCTTATCCTTTCTATGTAATAACTATATTATATCACAACAGAAAAGGATAATCCATATACACAAGTTAATTTCTGACAAGAAATACACTGCGTAAGCGTCAACAGAAACAGAGCCTTTCAATCAACATACATACGTTGATGAAAGGCTCTGTTTTTTTCTGTTTACTCAATTTATTATTTTTTTCTTACACTAAAAATTATTTTGTTTTAACAATAAATCAATACTTAATTTAAACATACTGTCATTATTTTCTATCTCTGTATGCCCATCATATTTTTTTACAGCATTTTTTATATTTGCTACTCCAAAACCATGATGCTCTTTACCAGATTTTGAAGTTAAAAGATTTCCGTTTTCATCTTTAACAATATCTTTGAAAACAGGATTCTTTATTACAAGAAAAAAATAACCTTTATTAAAATTTGACTCTATTGTTATTTCTTTTTTTTCATCTGATTTATCTTTCATACACGCTTCAACTGCATTATCAACAGCATTTGCAAAAATTGTGCAAAGATCAATATTTTTTATTCCGGATGCAGGAATAAATCCATTAAAGCTAATAGTAATATTATTTGCAGCTGCTTTTTCACTTTTATCTGTCAGCAAAGCATTTATCATATTATTTCCGGTATCATAATATTTTTGTTTATTATCTGCCGTTTTACTTAATTCATTCAGATAATCAACAGCATCTGAAATATTATTATCAGCTATCAGATTTCTAAGACATAATATATGATTTTTATAATCATGTCTGAAACTTCTGAATTCATTATATATATTATTTATTTTTTCATAATATTCAACCTGATTATTCAACTGCTTTTCCAATAATATAGACGTATCTTCATAATTTTTAGATGATATAGATATTTTAACAATTAAGAATATTATCATAATTACAGAAAAAATAGAACCTGTAGCAAAAAATATTTTACTGCTGTTTGTAGCTGATGCTGAATAAATAAATAATAAATAATAAAAAACAAAAATCAGTAAAAAAATCAACGAAGATTTTTTTATAGAAGATACGATTTTTTTAATATCTTCCTCTTTATTCTTTTTATGAATATATAAGTTTATCAATCCTATAACAACAAATTGTACAACTGCTTCGGAAATCTTGCACTCTATAGTGTCTCTGATAAAAGAGAAAAAATAAAATGCAACAACTTCAAAAAAAGAATCTACTATACAAAACGCCAGTGATGTAAGAATAATCTTTTTGTTAGCTTTTTTTAAAATAATCGAATAAATAAAAGGTCTGCTGAATAATAAAATAATAATTATAATACACTTTATAAGATTCGAAACATTATGAATTTGAAAATAATCTAATATATACGTAAGATTTGAAATAATACCAAAACATAAGAACAAAACAAATGTAACTAAAATATTAGCATTCCTTTTAAAACCATGAATAATATCCATCAAATCTATCATTAAAAACTCAAGAACAGCATAAACTAATACTGATATAGTAATAAGAACCATATACATATCCTCTTTATTATAATATATATATATATATAATAATGACCGAAAACAAATGCTTTCGGTCATTAAAATCTGTATTAAATAATAATCATTAAATCTGAACAGAATAGTTCGGAGCTTCCTTGGTGATATAAATATCATGAGGATGACTTTCCTTAAGACCGGCACCTGTGATTTTAACAAAACTTGCTCTCTCATGAAGCTCAGGAATTGTTTCACATCCGCAGTAGCCCATACCTGAACGAATACCGCCGACAAGCTGATATACTGTGTCGCAAAGTGGTCCCTTGTAAGGAACACGTCCTTCAACGCCTTCAGGAACAAGCTTCTTTGTATCTTTTCCATCCTGGAAGTATCTGTCCTTGGAACCGCATTCCATAGCGCCGAGACTTCCCATTCCACGATAAACCTTAAATGATCTGCCCTGGAATATTTCTGTTGCACCCGGAGCTTCTTCACAGCCTGCGAGAAGGGAACCGAGCATAACAACGTTTGCACCGGCTGCAAGAGCCTTTACTATATCACCTGAATACTTGATACCGCCGTCTGCGATAACAGGAATTCCGGCTTTCTGAGCTACTTCTGCAACGTCATAGATCGCTGTGATCTGTGGAACACCGATACCTGCAACTACACGAGTAGTACAGATAGAACCAGGACCTATACCAACCTTAAGTGCATCTGCACCGGCTGCAATAAGTTCTTCAGCAGCAGCTGCTGTTGCAATATTTCCTGCAATTACAGGAGTATTTGGATACTGAGCTTTTACTTTCTTGAGACAGTTGATGATATTTGCACTGTGACCATGTGCTGAGTCAAGAACAAGAACATCGACCTGGGCATCTATAAGAGCACCTGCTCTGTCAAGAACATCGTTTGTTACACCGATAGCTGCACCGCAGAGAAGACGGTCCTTGCTGTCTCTTGCTGAGTTAGGGAACTCAACAGCCTTTTCAATATCCTTTATTGTGATAAGACCTTTAAGATATCCTTCATCATCTACGAGAGGGAGTTTCTCAATTTTATGCTTACGAAGTATATCCTGTGCCTCTGCAAGTGTAGTTCCTACAGAACCTGTAACAAGATTATTTTTAGTCATTACATCGCCGATCTTTGAATTAAGATCTACCATGAATCTCATATCACGGTTTGTGATGATACCAACAAGTTTACCCTTGGTGTCAACTATCGGAACACCTGAGATCTTGTATTTTCCCATGAGTTCTTCAGCATCACGAACGATATGATTTTCAGTAAGTGAGAAAGGATTTACAATAACGCCGTTTTCTGAACGTTTTACCTTATCAACTTCATCGACCTGTTTTTCAATCGGCATATTTTTATGAATGATTCCTATACCACCTTCTCTTGCCATAGCGATAGCCATTCTTGATTCAGTAACAGTATCCATGGCTGAAGCCATAATAGGTGTATTAAGTTTGATCGTTTTAGTAAGATTTGAACCGAGTTTGATCATATTTGGTGTTACATCAGATTTAGCCGGAATGAGAAGTACATCGTCAAATGTCAACCCCTCTTTTACAAACTTATGACTGAAATCACTAAGCATAAAAACACTCTCCCTTGAAAAGTTATATTTCTATTAGAATACTATTTTTTACGTATTTTGTCAAGCAAAATAATTAAATTTAGATTATTGAATAAATACCCTGTTTATTTAAAGAGAAATTCTGTTTCAAAACACTTTTTTTCTTTACACATCCCTGAAATAACAGCCCTTTTTCCACCATAAGAAATATAAATGTTGATAACGTCGCCGAGTTTAGCTTCATTAATAAAATTTATCCTGAAATTATCCACATCACTTGAATATTCATTAATACCGAGAAAATCTACAGCAATATCAGAATATACGGCATTATAAACATGCCCGTTGGCATCTATATCCGAAATTCTGATTTCACGGCTTCCTATGAGTTTAAGATCATCACATTTTATTTTTTCCGGAGGAAGTGCGGAATTTTCTTTTTCAAGGATCTCCATTTCTCCGAAATCAACAGCTGAAGGTCTGATGATCTTCCTTTTTTCAGGTTCAACAAGGATCCATCTGCTTTTTCCCTGAACAAGAGGATTTCCTTCTTCATCTTCAATTTCAAAGCATCTGAGATATTCTGCACCCTTTGTGCCTTCGACCCAGGTACTTACAGAAATTTTCTGCTGATCACATGGATATGACATGATTCGGAAGCTTACTTTGGAAACAAGAAAAACCATTCCTTTTTCCCACAGATACTGGTGTGAATAACCTTTGCATGTAAAATCAAAACCTGCGATCTCTGCAGCATACTTAAGTATCTGAGACAATCTCAGCCTTTTTTTATAGTCACACTCATAAAAAGCTACTCTTTTTTCAACGGTTGTTATTTTAGAATTACTTTGCATCAGGAACCAGCTTGTTCTTCTTCATATATGGAACAAGAACTTCAGGGATATTTACTGAACCGTCAGCATTGAGATTGTTCTCAAGAAAAGCAATGAGCATTCTCGGAGGAGCAACAACTGTATTGTTAAGTGTATGTGCGAAATATTTTTCCTTCTTGTCATTGCTTACACGGATGCCAAGTCTTCTTGCCTGAGCATCGCCGAGATTTGAACAGCTTCCTACTTCAAAATATTTCTTCTGTCTTGGTGACCATGCTTCAACGTCTATTGATTTTACCTTAAGGTCAGCCAGGTCGCCTGAGCAGCATTCAAGTGTACGTACCGGAATATCAAGAGATCTGAAAAGATCTACTGTGTTCTGCCAGAGCTTGTCAAACCACATTTTGCTGTCTTCAGGTTTACAGACAACGATCATTTCCTGCTTTTCAAACTGATGGATACGGTATACGCCTCTTTCTTCGATACCGTGAGCACCCTTTTCTTTTCTGAAGCATGGTGAATAGCTTGTAAGTGTATACGGAAGCTTTTCTTCAGGATTTATTGTATCGATAAATTTACCGATCATTGGATGTTCACTTGTTCCGATAAGATAAAGGTCTTCGCCTTCTATCTTATACATCATTGCATCCATTTCATCAAAGCTCATAACGCCTGTAACAACGTTGCTTCTGATCATGAAAGGTGGGATACAGTATGTAAATCCTCTGTCGATCATAAAGTCTCTTGCATATGAAATAATTGAAGAATGAAGTCTTGCAATGTCTCCCATGAGATAATAGAAACCGTTTCCTGCAACTTTTCCGGCACTTTCAAGGTCAATACCGTTAAATTTGTCCATAATATCTGTATGATAAGGAACTTCAAAGTCAGGAACAACAGGATCACCATATTTCTGGATCTCGACATTCTTACTGTCATCTTCACCGATCGGTACTGAAGGATCAATGATATTCGGAATAACCATCATTCTCTTCTTGATTTCTTCATCAACTTCATTCAATGAAGCTGAAAGCTCTTTTTCACGTGTATTATCAGCAACCTGCTTCTTAACTTCTTCGGCTTCTTCTTTTTTGCCCTGTCCCATTAACATGCCGATCTGTTTTGAAAGCTTGTTCTTGTCAGCTTTGAGAGCTTCTACTTCTTTTATGATCTCACGTCTTTTTTTATCAAGTTCAATTACTTCATCTACAAGAGGAAGTTTTTTGTCCTGAAATTTGTTTTTAATATTCTGCTTAACAATATCAGGATTTTCTCTTAAAAATTTAATATCCAGCATAATATAAATTTCTCTCTTTCATATTTATTTAATAAGCTTTTCAGCAATGGAATTCAGATCATCCTTATCATAAAATTCAAGAACGATAGTTCCTTTGCTTCCGCTTTTGTTTACAACTTTTACTTTTCTGCCAAGTCGTTCCTTAAGGCTGAGTTCCATTTCCTTAAAGTAACTGTCAGGCTTCTTTTCGGTTTTTTTCCTGCTCTTTTTTTCAGCTTTAAGTGAAGTGACAAGAGCTTCAAGTGCACGGACAGTCAGTTCGCCGTCTGCCACTCTTTTTGCAAGCTCTTCTCTGATTTCCTCTTCGTCAACTGATAAAAGCAGCTTTGCATGTCCGACAGAAACCAGACCGTTTCTGATCATATCAACAATATTTTCAGAAAGGCTCAGCATTCTGAGTGAATTAGCAACAGCAGGTCTGGATTTTCCGACTACTCTTGCTATATCCTCCTGGGTCATATCAAATTTTTCCTGAAGTTCCTTCATGCTCAGTGCTTCTTCAATAGGATTAAGATCCTCTCTCTGAAGATTTTCAACCAGAGCAAGCTGAATGGTCTCAAGATCTGTAAGCTCTTTTATAATGACCGGAACCTCTGTAAGTCCAAGCAGTCTTGCTGCACGCCATCTTCTTTCTCCGGCAACTATCTGATATGAACCGTTATACGGTCTTACCACCAGAGGCTGAATGATACCGTGTTCCTTTAAAGATTCGGCAAGTGAAGCTATGGCATCCTCATCAAAATCTTTTCTTGGCTGAGCTCTGTTAGGTTCAATTTCCGACAGTCTGAGTGTTTTTTTTACCTGTACATCTGATGTATTATCAGAAAATAAAGCATCAAGTCCCATTCCAAGACTTCCTTTTTTCATAGCCGTCAGCTCCTTAATAAGAGTTATTTTTTCTTTGCCTTTTTCTTCAGTCCAAGACTAAGCTTTTTCTTTTTCTCGACATATTTTTCACCGAGAATTTCCATTCCGAGTCTATTATAGCTCTCTGCACCCTTGGAATTTTTATCATAGTACATTACAGGCATACCATGGCTTGGTGCTTCTGATAATCTGACATTTCTCGGAATAGTAGTTTCAAATACCTTATCCGGGAAATATTTTTTTACTTCGTTCACTACCATGTTCATTACGTTTAATCTCGGATCAAACATAGTAAACAGGATGCCTTCTATTTCAAGTGAACTGTTTCCCGAAGCTTTTACATGCTTGATCGTTTCAACCAGCTGTGAAAGTCCTTCAAGTGAGAAAAACTCACACTGAAGAGGAATTAGAACACTGTCTGCAGCAGTCAGTCCGTTAAGAGTAATAAGACTTAAGGAAGGAGGGCAGTCAATAAAAATAAAATCATAATCATCTTTTACCTGAAGAGTCTGCATTTTTAATCTCTGCAGTCTGTTATCAAGGTCGATTATTTCAATTTCTGCACCTGCAAGAGCTGATACTGACGGTACGATATCGATGTTTTCAAATTCAGTATGTACAATTGCATCTTTTATTCCGGTCCTTCCGATAAAAAGATCATACGTTGAATACTGAACTTCTTTTTTCTTGATACCAAATCCGCTTGTCGCATTTCCCTGAGCATCTATGTCGATACACAGTACTTTTTTCTTCTTTGAACCGAGAAATGCTGCTAAATTTATAACGGTCGTGGATTTTCCGACGCCGCCTTTCTGATTAGCAACTGCTATTACCTTTCCCATAATTCTCTCTCCTTTCGGAAAACAATGACTATTATTAATTATAACACATATTTTTTTGAGTGTAAAGGTTTTAAAGAGAATGATATGAAAAAAAACAGAGCATTAAAAATGCCCTGTTTTCACGTATTTTCGTTGTTTTGTTAAACGCTATCCAAAATTTATTAATACTACATAAAAAATGTTCCACGTGGAACATTTTTTACAGCGGTTTTGATTTTATTTTACACGAAGGACGTGGATACTTGTCTGAGATTTTGGATATTTTTTCCACAAGTATTATCCTTCTCTTTTCTTCAAAAAGATCATAACCGACATCATCAAGTATTTCACCGCCAAGAACCTTCAGTGCATTTGATGCAAGAGAAATATCTTCATTTGGTCCTTTCATCGCACAGAAGCATCCGCCTTTTTTTACAAAAGGAAGGCAGTATTCACTTAAAACAGGCATTGCCGAAACAGCTCTTGCCACTGCATAGTCATAGGATTCTCTGTATCCTTCTTTTCTTGCAAGAAGTTCGGCTCTTTCATGGATGCACTCTGCTTCTACATCTATTTTTTCACACAGTTCAGACAAAAAAGAAATTCTTTTATTGTTGCCGTCAAGAAGAGTGATCTCTATTTCCGGACAGTATATTTTTACAGGAAGAAGAGGGAAGCCGGCACCTGTTCCGACATCTATAAATTTCATTCCTTTTTTTACTGAAATATAGTTTGTTATAAGTATGCTGTCGAGAAAATGCTTTATCAGTATTTCTTCAGGATCTGTGATAGCAGTTAAATTCATTACTTTATTTTTTTCAGACAGAAATTCAGCATAAATATCAAGTTTTTGATATACTTCTTCACGCAGAGTAAGATTATGATCCTCAAATATTTTTTTTGAATGTTCAAAACTCGGGAGCATGGAAAACCTCTCTTATTTTCTTATAATTTTTCAGATTTATGATAAACTTATTATTTCTTAATTATTTTGTTTTAAGTTTTTTGAATTCTGTTCAAGCCATATCAGAAGAACAGATATGTCAGCAGGGGAAACACCGGAAATTCTTGAGGCATGACCGATACTGAAAGGCTTGCGTTTATTCAGCTTTTCAACTGCTTCAAGTCTTAAGCCTTTGACAGCTGAATAGTCCAGATCCTCGGGGAGAAGTTTTTTGTCAAGCTTTCTCATCTGTTCAACCTGAAGGATCTGCTTCTGAATATAACCGTCATATTTGATTTTCAGATTTACCTGTTCGCATACTTCAAAATCAAGTTCTGGTCTTGAAGGATCAAAAGGCTTCAGCATAAAATAATCAAGCTGAGGTCTTCTCATAAGATCTACCATCTTGTGACCGTTTGTCATAGGACTGGTTTCATGTTCCACAAGGAATTTATTAAGCTCTTCATTTGGTGCGACATTTAATGAGTTTACTCTGTTGAATTCCTCTTCTATGAGTTTTTCCTTCACAAGTAATTTTTCATATCTTTCATCGCTGATAAGTCCTATCTCATGACCTATCGGTGTAAGTCTCTGATCACAGTTGTCCTGTCTTAAAAGAAGTCTGTATTCACTTCTTGATGTCATCATTCTGTAAGGATCATCACAGCCCTTGGTTACAAGGTCATCGATAAGTGTTCCTGTATAAGAACTTGCTCGGTCCAAAATAACAGGTTTTCTGCCCTGAATTTTTAAAGCAGCATTTATTCCTGCGATAAGACCCTGTGCGGCTGCTTCTTCATATCCGCTTGTACCGTTAAACTGTCCGGCACCGTAAAGTCCGGATAAAGATTTGAATTCAAGGGTAGGGAGAAGCTGTGTAGGATCGCAGCAGTCATATTCTATTGCATAAGCAGGTCTCATAATTTCAACGTTTTCAAGACCTTTTATAGTTCTTAAAAATTTTAACTGAACATCTTCCGGAAGTGATGAGGACATACCCTGAAGATAATATTCATCAGTTGAAAGTCCCATCGGTTCAATAAAAAGCTGATGTCTTTCCTTGTCTGCAAATCTGACTACCTTGTCTTCTATTGAAGGACAGTATCTCGGACCGACGCCCTGAATTCTTCCTGAATAAAGAGGGGAACGGTCAAGATTTTCTTTTATAACTCGGTGAGTTTCAGCGTTTGTATATGAAACATAACAGCTTACCTGATTTTTCAGTGTGCTCTTGTCAGTTTCAAATGAAAACGGTACTATATCCTCGTCTCCGTCCTGTTTTTCAAGACCTTCAAAATTTATGCTTCTTTTATGTACACGGCATGGGGTACCGGTTTTGAATCTTCTTAATTCTATACCGTTGTCAGCAAGTGACTGGGAAAGATACATAGGGGCAATTGTTGAATCAGGGCCTCCCTGATATGATGCTTCACCTACATGGATCTTTCCTCTGAGGTATGTACCGGTAGCTATGATAACTGCTTTTGAATAATACTCAGCTCCGAGGGATGTTTTTATTCCTCTTATTTCTTTGTTTTCAGTAAGTATTGCAGCAACTTCTGCCTGTTTGATATCAAGGTTTGGTTCGTTTTCACACACTTTCTTCATATAAGTGTGGAAAAGTTTTCTGTCAGCCTGTACTCTGAGACTGTGTACTGCAGGACCTTTTCCTTTGTTAAGCATTCTGCTCTGAATAAAGCATTTGTCAGCTGCTCTGCCCATTTCTCCGCCGAGAGCATCTATTTCTCTTACGAGGTGACCTTTGGCTGTGCCTCCGATTGAAGGGTTGCATGGCATGTTGCTTATCTGATCGAGTGAGATGGTAAAGAGTGCTGTTTTACAGCCGAGTCTTGCACTTGAAAGTGCGGCTTCAACTCCGGCGTGTCCGGCTCCGACTACTATTACATCATAGGTTCCCATTACATAGTCCATGTAAATTCTGTCCTTTCGAAATATAACGATAATTTATAATAAAAATGATTTTTGTTTTTTGATATATGTTTTAATAAAGTAAAATGCCTTGGGTTTGCAGGGCTTTGCGATCGCCCTGCACCTTCGCATTTAGATTTAACTTTTGAATATTTTCTGAGTTTGCAGGGCTTTGCGGTCGCCCTGCACCTTCGCATATAGATTTAAATTTTGAATATTTTCTGAGTTTACAGGGCTTTGCGGTCGCCCTGCACCTTCGCATATAGATTTAAATTTTGAATATTTTTTGAGTTTGCAGGGCTTTGCGGTCGCCCTGCACCTTCGCATTTAGATTTAAATTTTGAATATTTTCTGAGTTTGCAGGGCTTTGCGGTCGCCCTGCACCTTCGCATTTAGAATTTAACTTTTGAATATTTCCTCAGTTTTGCAGGGCTTTGCGGTCGCCCTGCACCTTCGCAGCACCTACGCAGGATTTTATTATTTGCCGACGCAGAAGCGGGAGAAGACTTCGTTTACTACGCTTTCGGTTACGGTTTCACCGGTGAGTTTGAGGAGGTTTGAGAGGGACTCGTCTATTATTACGGTGACTGCGTCGAGGCTTTCGCCGGATCTTAAGATGGCTAAGGCATTTTCTGCAGAGGAGAGAGAGGCTTCGATGCATTCTTTCTGACGTTCGTTGGCAATTATTCCGCCGTCTGCGGGGATCTCTTCGCTTAGGAACATTTTTTCAAGAACTTCTTCAAGTCCGTCTATTCCGTCTGATTTTTTTGCTGATATTTCTATTACATATTTGAAATGTGCTTTAAGATATTCAGGGTCTGCTATTTTTTCCTTGTCTGATTTGTTTAAGATCGCAATGGCATTTTTACCGTCAAGTGCTGATATTATTTTCTTGTCATCATCAGAAAATTCCTCTGATGAATCAAATACTGCAAGTACAAGATCTGCTTCATTTATTTTTCCGAAGGCGATCTCAACACCCTTCTGTTCGATCATGTCATCAGTCTGTCTGATTCCTGCTGTATCAGAAAGTCTTATTGCAAGCTCTCCGATCTTTACATACTCTTCAACAACATCTCTTGTTGTTCCTGCAATATTTGTAACGATACTTCTTTCATAACCTGAAAGACAGTTCATCAAAGTTGATTTTCCGACATTCGGTCTTCCGACGATAACAGTGTTTATTCCGTCTTTTATTATTCTTCCGTAATCATATGTTGAAGAAAGCTTTCTAAGCTCGCTGCATATTTCTTCGAGATCCATAGCAAGACCTTCAGGTTCAACATATGGAATATCTTCTTCCTCCGGATAATCAGCCCATGCGGCAAGATCACCCAATGTTTTAACAAGTTTTTCTTTAATTGTTGAAATTCTTCTGAATATCGCTCCGTCTTTTAAAGCAACAGCATATTTAAGTTCGTTTTTTCCGTTTGCTGAAATAACATCCATTACGGCTTCAGCCTGAGTAAGAGACATTTTTCCGTTTAAAAAAGCTCTCTTTGTAAATTCACCCGGCTCAGCAAGAACAGCTCCTGCTTTTAAAACGAGTCTCAGTATCTGTCTTGTTATAAATATTCCGCCATGACATGATATTTCTGCAACATCTTCTCCTGTATAGCTTTTAGGAGCTCTGAATACAGTCAGTACTACATCATCTATTTTTTCTTCATTATCTGTTATTTCACCGTATGCACAGGTGTATCCTTCCATAGAAGATACTTTTTTTCCGCCAAATGATCTGAAAACCTGATCGGATACTTTAAATGCATCCTCTCCGGAAATTCTGATCACAGATATACCGCCGACTGCATTCGGAGTAGAAATCGCTGCCACTGTTGACATAAAAAAACACCGCCTAAATTATTTCCCCGATGAAAATATACATTCACCGGGGAAAATTTTAAATTATAATTCTATTTTTCCGTACAGACCGGCCTTGATGTCATCTTCAGGCTTTGGCTTTTTGTAGTCTTTTTCAAAACTTGTCTTGAGATCAAGAGATTTTGGTTCAAAATTCTTTTTTCTTCCTCCGTCTCTTCTTCCGTTTCCGCCGCGTCTGTTTCCGCCGCCGCGTCTGTTATCCTTTTTAACAAGTGATGAAATGATGATCTTTCTGTATGGTTCTTCTCCTACTGATCTTGATGAAACGCCTTCAATTTCTGAGATCATTGAGTGAATGATTCTTCTTTCATAAGGATTCATTGGTTCAAGGACTGTTGAACGTCCTGATCTGAGAACATTTTTTGCGATCTTCTTTGCAAGATCTTCAAGAGTTTTCTTTCTCTTTTCTCTGTATCCGTTACTGTCAAGTACTACTCTGTAATATTCATCATCAAGTCTGTTGCAGAACATTGAAGCAAGATACTGAAGAGCATCGAGATTTTCTCCCCGGCGTCCGATTATAAAACTTGTATCATCGCTCTTTAAGTTAATAAGAACACCGTCTTCGGTCTCTTCAAGAGTATATTCAGACTTAACGCCCATTTTATCAAATATTCCGAATATATATTTTACAGCTTCTTCAGCCTTGTTTCCTTCAAATTTTGGTTTTGAAGGTTTTGATTCTTCTTCCTGGGCTTCATCATTAACTGATATATCAGCAGCTTTCGGTTCTTCTGTTATTTCATTAGTCTTAACAGTTTCCTTTGCAGGAATACTTTCTGCTTTGACTTCTGCCTCATATACTGCTTCTACTCTTGCCTCGCCTTTGATTTTTCCAAAAAGTCCTTTTTTAGGCTCTTCAAGAATACTGAAACTTATCTCTGATACATTAACTCCAAAGGTTTCAGCTGCTTTAAATTTTGCCTCTTCAACTGTTTTTCCAACAAATGTGTCTTTCATTTCAATCACTCCTTTTTATAAATTAAAAAATAGTATTAATTTTCATCTTCAGAATACTCATCGCCGTATTTTTCGGCCATTCTCTTTCTTGCTTCATTAATTGCTTTTCTGTTCATCTCATTAAGCTCTGATTTTGAAAAATCGCCCTTGGATACTTTAACAGCATTTTGAGCAGAACCGTTTCCATTCTGCTGTGCAAGCATTTCCTGCTGCTGTTCCATAATTTTTTGCATAAATCCCGGCTTTTTACCCTTATTTTTTTCCTTATCCTTTTCGAGAATAATCGCACATCTTTCATTTGTATAATAAGCATTCAGAGAAAGTGTCTGGATAAGACCCAGCAAACCTGAAACTGCCCAGTAAAAAGCGGCACCTGAAGGGAACTTAAATGTCATCCAGATATAGAAAATTGACATTCCGTACATCATTGCATTCATTCCGCTGCCCATTGAAGCTGCAGTCGGATTCTGTTTCTTCTGCTGCTGCTGTGAAACGATAGTAGTAATGAGATTTATCAGACCTGTGATAATCGGAATTACAATAAGTGCAACTGCTCCTGCAGTCCATACATTAGGATGAAAATCTGCTTTTGATCCAAGATCAATAAATCCGAGAAAATATTCATTTGACTGGAATTCAGTTATTTTGCTGATAAAAGAATCTCCAAGCTGTTCAAATTCATGCTGATATTTCGGATCAGATGCATACTTGACTATTTCAAGTTCCACATATCTGTTCTTCGACATGTCTGTTTCAGTGATCCTGCTCAGAATATCAGTAGCAGAAGAAATAACATCGGAACTTAAACGAAGAATGTGCTTTAAAGGACTGTACACAACATCTACGATACCAAACAAAATCGGAAACTGAATAAGAAGCGGAAGACATCCTGAAAACTGATTTACTCCTTCTTCGTTAAAAAGTTTCATCTGTTCTTCCTGAAATTTCTGAGGATTATTGGCATAACTTTTCTTCAGTTTTTCAAGTTTCGGATTGAGTGCTCTCATTTTTGCATTGTTATGCAAACTTTTAACTGAAAGAGGAAGTAAGATCAGTTTTGTTAAAAGTGCAAACAAAATAAGCGAAATCCCGTAATCCTTACAGAAACTATATATCCCATACATTATCCAGCCAAGAGGGATGCCTATAATTTTTGTCAAAAAATATCTCCTCCATTTTGTCTTTTTTTCTTAGAAAATTTAAATAAAGTAAATTCATCCGGAACATCATCAATGCCGCCTTTACAAAAAGGATTACATCTCAAAATTCTGTAAACGGCAAGGATCGTACCTTTAAAAATCCCGAATTTTTCTATTGCTTTAACAGCATATGCAGAGCATGTCGGAGTAAATCTGCAGCATGGCGGTTTAAGCGGGGAAATAATCTTTCTGTATATAAAAACCGGAATAAGATATATTTTCCTTATAATATTCATGACTGCTCCTCTTGTACCATGAACGAATCTATGGCCGTAACAATATGTTTTTTTACAAAAGAGCTTAACTGGTCCGCTTTAACTTCTGCAGCAGCTTTTCTCGCAACAAAAATAATATCTATTCCAACAGGAAACAAAACCTCATTTTCACGATAAGCTTGTCTTATAACTCTTTTTGCGCGGTTTCGCATAACTGCATTTCCGACTTTTTTTCCGGCAGTTATTCCAAATCTGTTGTACGGAAGTCCGTTCAAACGATAATATACAACTACATTTTTTGATACTATTGACTTTCCTTTTCTGTACAGATTTGTAAAATCCTTGTTATTATTTAAAACCTCAGTATAAAGCATAAAATTCTTTTCTTAATTAAATAGACCACAAAAGCATAGTATTGTGGCCTCGACATGTTGATAAAAAAATTAAGGCTGCCGGGGCAGATTATCCGCCTCCGACCAGCATTATCTCTGCAGAAAGCTTAGTGAGAAAGCTTAGCTCTGCCTTTTAAACGTCTGCGTGCTAAAACTTTACGTCCATTGCTTGTAGACATTCTTTTTCTGAAACCATGTTCCTTTTTTCTGTGAAGTTTTTTTGGCTGATATGTTCTTTTCATCGATATTCCCTCCCAATCTGTAATAAGAAATTATTTAAAAAACCACAATAAGTAGCTTATCATCATATCCGTAAAAAATACAATGAACAGATACATAACCCTGCAATAATAAATTATATCCCAAACACTAAATAATTGTCAAGTGTTTTTGTTAATTTATAAAAATTATTTCTCTATTTCACAATTCAAAATAAAAATCAAACTTTTATATAACACAAATTACTAAAATTATATATACTATATAATTAACATTACAGCACATAAACAAATCTGAAAATATTCAACAGTACTTTACTTGAAAAAAATCTTAAAGTATGATATAATAATTGATAATTGTAATTGCATTTTAACATTTGCAATAATTATTTGTATATACAATATCCGGCGGCACAGATAATGGCTGTAGGATTCTGTAAATTAGGAGGATGAAAATTTATATGAACTCCTTTGAAGAACTTTTTGATAGAGTCAAAAAGTATTGCGTTGAATCAGGCGGAGTACAGGAAACAGCTTACAACTTATGGATAAAACCAATTGAAACCAAAGGTTTCAACGGAAAAACCGTAACACTTTTCTTTCCGACTGAGTTTCAGAAAGATACTTTTTTGAACAATTACGAAACTTTATTCAAACAGGCACTCAAAGCAGTAATGGGAATCGATGTTGAAATCATTGTAACTATTCAGGACAATGACAACCCGGCTCCGAAAGTTGATATGGAAGAAATCGAACAGAAGCATCAGCAGCTTGAAAAAAGCTTTGAGGGTGCCGAATACGATTATACTTTCGATACATTTATAGTAGGAAAATCAAATGAATTTGCATATGCTGCATGTACAGCAGTTGCAAAAGACACTGACGGAAGCACCTACAATCCGCTTTTTATTCACGGACCGTCAGGACTGGGAAAAACACATCTTCTTACAGCTATATCAAATGAAATGAAAAAAAGACGCCCTGATATCAATATTATATATGTCACAGGTGAAACTTTTTCAAACGAGCTTATCGATGCAATCAAAATGAAAAAAGAAACAACTACATTTCATGAAAAATACAGAAATGCAGATGTTCTTCTTGTCGATGATGTTCAGTTTATAGCAGGAAAAGAAAGTACTCAGGAAGAATTTTTCCACACATTCAATGAACTTCACAAGGACGGACGACAGATAGTCCTCACATCAGATAAACCTCCTAAAGATATCAAAACTCTTGAAGACAGAATCAGAACAAGATTCGAATGGGGTCTTATTGCAGACATTTCAACTCCGGATTTTGAAACAAGAATAGCTATCATCAGAAGAAAAGCAGAACTCTTAAATCTTAATCTTCCTGATGAAGTATCTGAATTTATAGCAAACAGATTAAAAACAAATATAAGACAGCTCGAAGGTGCTGTAAAAAAATTAAAGGCATTAAAGCACCTCGCAGGAAGCCCGCCGACAATGGCAATGGCTCAGAGTGTAATCAGAGATATTCTTAACGATGATCAGCCTATCCCGATAACTGTTGAAAAAATAATCGGCGAAGTTGCAAACGTATACGGTGTAACACCTGATGATCTTCGTTCAAACAAACGTTCTGCCCAGATTTCCAATGCAAGAAAAGTGGCTATATATGTTGTAAGAGAAATAACACAGATGTCACTTGTTGCAATCGGTGTTGAATTCGGCGGAAGAGATCACTCTACTATAGTATACTCAATAAACAATGTTGAACACAATCTGAAAAAAGACTCAAGTCTCAGAGAAATGGTTGATGATATTATAAAAAATATCCGCGATAAAGGTAAATAAACAAAAACAAACACACTTTCAACTTATTTTTCAACAATTGTTTAAAGTTGTGTTTAAAACTCATCAACTTTTTGATCCGCATAATTTTCAGAATTCAAAGAACATTTCAAATATTATTCAACAAATATTTTTTAACTTTTCAAAATAAAGTTAAAAAACATTTTTAACAGAAAGTTTAAAGGAAAAAATCTTTCAAGAATTTTCTCAACAAATTTTCAAATTCAACTCAACATTTTTGAACATTTTAAACTTCTCTTATTTTTTCAAACACGACTAAACAACAGTAAACATAACACATGTGAAAATTTAAAATCATATAATATCGTTGTTTGAGATACATTTTAACAATTAAACAGCCCCTACTGCTAAGACTGTTTAATTTTAATTATTAATTTTCTTTTATTATTATTTTTAAAAAAATTTTTTATTTATATAAACAGAAAGGTCCGGTATCAGATTATAATGAAATTAAAATGCAGCAGAGTAAAGTTATTTGACGCTTTGACAAATGTTTCCAAAGCTGTTCCTTCAAAGTCAAATATTCCGGCTCTCGAAGGAATAAAACTCAGTCTGTCTGAAAATTCTCTGGAGCTTACCGGCTACGATCTTGAACTTGGAATAAGAACAAGAATTGAAGCAGAGACATCAGACAACGGTGAATTCGTAGTTAATTCAAGATTATTCAGTGAAATAATCCGCAGAATGTCATCAGACGAAGTATCTATAGAAGTTGATGAGAAATTAAACGTCAGCATTTCAGGAAAAAGTGCAACATATGATATTTCAGCTATTTCAGCAGCAGAATATCCTGATTTTCCTGATATTCCTTCAACGGAATCAATTGATATTCCTCAGTATATTCTGAAGAACATGATAGATCATACAAATCATGCTGTAGCGACCAACGAAAATAAACCGATATTAACAGGAGAACTTTTTGATATTGAAGACGGACTTTTCAGAATGATTGCAATAGACGGATTCAGACTTGCAGTCAGAAGTGAAAAAATAATCTGCAGCAATAATTATAATTTTGTAGTTCCCGGAAAAACTTTAAATGAAATTTCCAAACTTCTTTCAAAGAATGAAACTGAAAAAGAAGATAATGAAAAAGAAAACGATCCTGTAAAAGAAGAACTTTGCAGAATTTTTGTTGAACCAAAGAAAATAATTTTCCAGATTTCAGACTATTGTGTTGTTTCACGTCTTCTTGAAGGAGAGTTTCATAATTATAAAACAAGTATTCCAACTGACTTCAATAATGAGATCATTCTGAAGACAAAGGATTTTATAGACAGTGTTGAAAGATGTTCTCTTCTTATCAGTGAGAAAAACAAATGTCCTATCAGATGTGTTTTTGAGGAAGGAATTTTAAAAATTGACTGTAAAACAACTGTAGGAAAAATCAATGATTCAATTGAAGCAGATGTTATTGGTGACAGAATTGAAATAGGTTTTAATCATAAATATCTTGCAGATGCTCTTAAAGCATGTGATACAGATAAAATCAGAATTCAGCTTCTTGCAAACAACAAGCCTGTTAAAATACTTCCTGTTGCAGGAGACAGTTTCCTGTATCTTCTTATGCCTATTCAGCTTAAAACAAGTTATTAAGGAAGGTCTTTTTTATGGGAGAAAAAATTCAGAATGTAAAAATCAAAACAGAATTTATAAAACTCGATTCTCTTCTTAAATTTGCCGGATTATGCGATACCGGCGGTGAAGCCAAGGAAGTTGTCCAGAACGGAAATGTCAAGTATAACGGGGAAACCTGTACAATGAGAGGAAAAAAAGTCCGTTCCGGAGATAAAGTTGAATACAACGGTGTTACCATCATTGTTGAATAAAATCGGAAACATAGATGTTTGTAAAAAAAATTGAGATAGACGGCTTTAAAAACCTTAAAGAAATTGAATTTTCTCCCGGGAAGTCTTTTAACATAATATTCGGACAGAACGCACAGGGAAAAACCAATCTTCTTGAAGCGCTCTGGATAGCAACCGGATGCCGGAGCTTCAGAAATTCAAAGGAAAAAGATTATATTTCTTTTGAAAAAGACGGTTTTGAGATGAAGATCACTTTTGAAGATGAGATAAGAACTCAGGAAATTGAATACCGGATGCAGAAAAAAGGTGTAAAAAATAAGCTTATTCTGTTAAACGGTGTCAAACAAAACGGTTCAGGCAGATTGTTTGAAAATTTCAAATGTGTGGCATTTTTACCGGGTGATATTGATCTGATAAAAGGAAATCCTGAAAAAAGAAGAAATTTTATTGATCTGTGTTATTCACAGATAAGTCCGAAATCATTAAGCTATATCAGAAAATTTGAACAGCTTGTAAATCAGCGAAATGCTCAGATACGAAATATAAATTCCGGTTTTGCCGATGCAGGAAGTCTTGATATATGGGACCGTCAGCTTGCGGCTGCAGGTGCATATATTTCTTTTATGCGTCACGGATATACGGAATTGTTAAGCAGCAGCTGTCGAGAGTTATATGGTAAAATATCAGGAGGCAGCGAAATACTTAATATTTCATATCAGTCAGGTGTTTATCCGTCAGATTTTGAATATCCGGAATTTCCGGACGAAAAAATGACAGAGATGTATTATCAGAAACTTAAGGACACCATAAATGACGATATTCGTCTTGGGTACACACATTCAGGTGCCGGAAGAGATGATATCGGAATAAAAATAAATAATCTCAGCGTGAAAGATTTCGGATCACAGGGTCAGCAGAAAAGTACTGCTCTTGTAATGCGTCTTGCTCAGGCTATGATTTATAAAAATAAAAAAAATGAAGCTCCCGTTATTTTACTTGATGATGTAATGGGGGAGCTTGATGAAAACAGACAGAAGTTTGTCTGCAGTATAATTGAAGGTATGCAGGTTTTTATTACCACCTGTAATTACAAGGCAATTATTCATCAGTGTGACAGTTTTCATGAAATGTGTGACGGGAGACTGGTGAACTGAAATTTTCGGAGGCAAAATATGTACATACATTTAGGCAATGAAGTTTCTGTAAGCGAAAAAGGAATTATCGGTATTTTTGATATAGAAAACACATCACTTTCAGGTGATACCAGACGTTTTCTGAAAAAATCGACCGATGAGGGAAGAATTGTAAATGTTTCTCTTGAGATGCCGAAAACGTTTATTGTTTGTCTTGACAAAAAAGGCGGAGAATCTGTATATATATCGCAGATATCAGCATCGACTTTACGTAAGAGATCAGAAATGAGCATCTGAAAAACTCATATTATCGAAGGAGGACTTAGAGTTGACTGGAAATGAAAGCAATAGTGAGATCGAAGCTATAACAAGACCTAAAGTGGAAGAATATACTGCTAATGAAATACAGGTTCTTGAAGGGCTCGAAGCAGTAAGAAAACGTCCGGGCATGTATATCGGTTCAACCGGACCGAGAGGACTTCATCATCTTGTTTATGAAATTGTTGACAACTCAATAGATGAAGCACTTGCAGGATATTGCAGCGAAATAAAAGTTGACATATTACCTGATAATGTTATTAGAGTATCAGATAACGGAAGAGGTATTCCGGTAGGTATCCATCCGACAGAAGGAATCTCTGCTGCAACAGTTGTTTATACCGTACTTCATGCAGGCGGAAAATTCGGCGGCGGCGGATACAGTGTGTCAGGAGGTCTCCATGGTGTCGGAGCATCAGTTGTAAACGCTCTTTCAGAATGGCTGAAGCTTACTGTAAAAGACGGAAAACATATTCATTATCAGGAGTTTGAACGAGGAGATTATACTGAAGAGCTTCATGTTATCGGCGATACAGAAGAAACCGGTACTATGGTTGAGTTTAAAGCAGACAGTGAAATATTTACCGAAACTCAGGAATATGATTTTGAGATCCTTCTCAAGAGACTTCGTGAACAGGCGTTTCTGAATGCGGGAATAAAAATTGTAATTTCTGATCTGAGAGATGAGGAAAACATCGTATCTGAAGTTCTTCATTATGAAGGCGGTATCAGACAGTTTGTTGAACATATTCACAAGACGAAGGGACTGGAAGTTCTTTCTGATGAAGTTATATATATATCGGGAGCAGAAGAGGATTCAACTGCTGAAATTGCTATGCAGTACAATGACAGTTACAACTCAGTAATTCTCTCATTTGCAAACAACATTCATACAGTTGACGGCGGAACACATGAAACTGCCTTTAAAAATGCTCTCCTTAAAGTTGTAAATGAATACGGCAAGAAATTCGGTCTTCTTAAGGACGGAGAAAAGCTTCTTGGTGATGACGTAAGAGAAGGTCTTACAGCTATCATATCAGTTCGTCTTACTGACTGTGAATTTGAAAGTCAGACAAAGGGAAGACTCGGAAATCCTTCTGTAAAGCCTTTCATTGAAAATCTTGTAAATGAAAAGCTTATGAATTATCTTGAAGAAAATCCTGTAGTTGCAAGAACTATTTTTGATAAAAGCATGGCAGCGCTTCGTGCAAGAGAAGCTGCAAAAAAAGCAAGAGAGCTTACCAGAAGAAAAAATGCACTTGAAAGTGCATCACTTCCGGGTAAACTTGCCGACTGCTCGGAAAGAGATATAGAATTTACTGAAATATATATTGTCGAGGGAGATTCTGCCGGCGGTTCTGCAAAGGAAGGCCGAGACAGAAGATATCAGGCTATTCTTCCTCTCTGGGGAAAAATGCTCAACGTTGAAAAAGCAAGAATCGACAGAGTATACGGAAATGAAAAGCTTATGCCTGTAGTAACAGCACTTGGAACAAGTATCGGTGAGGATTTTGATATTTCAAAACTCAGATACGGAAAAGTTATTATCATGGCCGATGCCGATGTCGACGGTTCACATATCAGAACACTTCTTCTGACATTTTTCTTCAGATTTATGCGTCCGCTTATTACAAACGGAAATATCTATATTGCGCAGCCGCCTCTTTTCAAAATCTCAAAGGGCAAAAAATTCAAATACGCCTTTTCAGATCAGGAAAGAGACAAGTATATTGCTGAACTTGAGGCAGAAGGCGGAAAAGTTGAGGTTCAGCGATACAAAGGTCTTGGTGAGATGGATTCCGATCAGCTCTGGGAAACAACAATGAATCCTGAAACAAGAACAATGATTCAAATAAATATGGAGGATGCTGTCAAAGCAGATGAAACCTTTACAATATTGATGGGCGACAAGGTTCTGCCGAGAAAAGAATTTATCGAGAAGAATGCTAAATACGTTCAGAATCTTGATATTTAACAGCAGAGATAGAAATGAAAGAAAAACCGTTATTATCACGTGAATACAGTATTTCCAAAAATATGTTCGGGGATGCTTTCAAGGATTTTCAGAGAAAATTTGCTTATCCGAAAAATTTTATTATGACAGGAGTATTTGCAGTTATTGCATTTATTTATGTTCTGGCATTTATAAAAAATCCTGAAAATTCGACATGCGCAATGCTGATCTTCATATGTGTCTGTCTTATTTGCGCTATGTGGCTGAATGTTCTGAATTCAAGAAGAAAGCTGATGCTCGCTATTGACGGAATAGATGAAGATATTTATTCATTTGAACTTTTTGAGGATAAGGTAATAATCGGAACCAGGGATTCTGATGTAAAAAAAGAAAACAAAGAAGAACAATCCGATGAAAATTCTGAAACAGCTGTTGAAGAAGAAAAAGAAAAAACAGAGGAAGATGATTTTTTTGCACCTGTCGAAGAAGTTAAAAATGATGAAATTCCAAAAACCGTAATAAATTTCTCGGATTCAGATATCAGAGTTCTTGAAAAAAAGAATTATTTCATAATATATATTCTTAAGCATATGTTTTATGTTGTTCCTAAGGAAGCTTTCAGTGATGAAGAAAAAGGAAAAATGAAAGAATGCTTTATGAAAACTAATTTTTGTTCTTTAAAGGAAACGAAATAATAAGGAAAGGATTTGATAGGTGTGGATTTGGATTTTGCTGCTGCAAATGCCAAAACAAAAATGATACAGAGAGATATTGAAAAAGAAATGCAGACATCATTTCTTGATTATTCAATGTCTGTTATCATTTCAAGAGCACTTCCGGATGTCAGAGACGGTTTAAAGCCTGTTCACAGAAGAATACTATACACTCTTCATGAAAACGGACTTACTCCTGATAAAGCATACAGAAAATGCGCAGATACAGTTGGTGCTGTACTTGGTCGATATCATCCTCACGGAGATTCTTCAGTATATGATGCACTTGTAAGACTTGCACAAAAGTTCTCACTCAGATATCCGCTTGTCGACGGACACGGTAACTTCGGTAGTGTCGACGGAGACCCTCCGGCTGCTTACCGATATACTGAAGCTAAAATGACAAAGATGGCAGTTGAAATGCTGACTGACATCAACAAGGAAACAATTCCGTATACATCAAACTATGATGACAGACTTAAAGAGCCTGTTGTACTTCCTTCAAGATTTCCTAATCTTCTTGTAAACGGTTCTGTCGGAATTGCCGTTGGTATGGCTACAAATATTCCGCCTCATAATTTAGGCGAAGTAATCGACGGAATAGATCTTCTTATAGAAAATCCTGATGCTACTCTTGATGAAATAATGGAATGCATCAAAGCTCCTGATTTTCCTACAGGCGGCGTAATAATGGGACGTTCCGGAATAAGAGCAGCTTACGGAACAGGAAGAGGAAAGATTACCTTAAGAGCTGAAACTTCAATTGAAGAAATAAAGGGAAGAAACGCTATCGTTGTTTCAGAGATCCCTTATATGGTAAACAAGGCAAGACTTATCGAAAATATTGCAAATCTTGTAAAGGATAAGCGTATCGAAGGTATCCATACGATAAGAGACGAATCTGACAGAGAAGGTATGAGAATAGTAATCGAGCTCAAAAAAGATGCTATTCCTCAGATCGTTCTTAATAAGCTTTTCACATTTACTCAGCTTCAGGATACAGTCGGAGTAATTATGCTTGCTCTTGTTGACGGTGAACCAAAGGTTCTGACATTGAAGCAGATGCTTGAAAAGTATCTTGAATTCCAGGTTGAAGTAATCACAAAGAGAACTTTGTTTGACTTGAGAAAAGCCAAGGAAAGAGCTCATATACTCGAAGGACTGGTTATTGCTGCTGACAATATCGATGAAGTTATCAAGATATGCCGCAGTTCAAAAAATATTACAGAAATCAAGGAAAGACTCTGTGCAAGATTTTCACTCAGTGAAATACAGGCTGAAGCCATTGCAAAGATGCAGCTCTATCAGCTGTCAAATATGGAAAGACAGAAGATCCTTGATGAATTGAATGCACTCAGACTTAAGATCTCCGAATTTGAAGCGCTTCTTGCTGATGAGCAGAAGATAAAGGAAAAAATTCGTGAGGAACTTGCTGAGATAAGAAAGAAATTCAGTGATGCCAGAAGAACAAGGATCGAAAATGTTGACGGTGAAGTTGACGTTGAAGATCTTATTCCGATGGAAGACAGCGTTGTTACATGTACAAATATCGGTTATATCAAACGTATGCCTGTTGATGTGTACAAGACACAGAAGCGTGGAGGAAAAGGTGTTTCCGGTATGAAGCAGCGTGATGAGGATGTTGTAAATGATCTGTTTATTGCATCAACTCATGATAACGTTCTGTTTATAACCAACAAGGGTGTAATGTATAAACTTAAGTGTTATGAGATCCCTGAAGGATCCAAGGCATCCAGAGGAATAAATGCTGTAAATCTTCTCCCGCTTACTGACGGCGAAAAGATAGCAGCAATGATCAAAACTGAAGATTTTGATGAAGGAAAATTCCTTGTTCTTGTTACAAAGAACGGTAAAATCAAAAGAACAAATCTTTCTTCATATAAAAACGTTCGTAAGAACGGACTTATTGCGATCGGTCTTGATGAAGGTGATGAGATCGCCGGAGTACGTATGACTGACGGTAATGCTCAGCTTCTTGTTGCAACAAGAAACGGTATGATCATCAGAATTGAAGAGGAAAGAATAAGACCTCTTTCAAGATCTGCTCACGGTGTTAAAGCTATCAAGCTTCGTGAAGGCGATGATGTTGTTTCAATTGCAAGAATACGTGAAGGAGCAACTGTTCTTACTGTTACTGACAAGGGTCTCGGAAGGAGAAGTGAGCTTTCAGCATACAGAATTCAGAACAGAGGCGGATTCGGACTTCTTAACTACAAGGTTTCAGAAGAAAAGGGTTATGTCTGCGGTATCAAAGTCGTTGATGAAACTGATGATATTATTCTTATTTCAGAAGACGGAATTGTAATCAGGATCAGAACAAGTGATATCAGAATAATGGGAAGATATGCAACCGGTGTTAAGGTAATGAGACTTAATGAAGACAATAAGCTTGTTACATTTACACGTGCTGAACATGATGATTCTGCTGAAATTGAAACGATCGAAGCTCCGAGCGAGGAGGATATTCTGGCAGAGGAACGTCAGGCTGAAGAAGAAGAAAGCAAAGAAGTAATTGAAGAAGATACAGAACCTGATGATGAATAATAAATAATTTTACAGTCTGATTTATCAATTTAAAAGTTGATAAATCAGACTATTTTTTGCACAAAAAACAGATGAATAATTCGCCCTATTAAATTTGTATAATTTCATTGAAATCGTTGATTTTTTGTGTAAAATATGGTACAATATATACATAGAACTGTGAATAATAATATTAAAAAATATTATTCTTTATGTCAGGGGGTGAGAGCATGAAGGAAAATATTCCTGAAAAAGATTATATTACGGGGATAATGAACAGAGTATCTTTTTACTCTGAAGCAAAAAAAATAATCAATGATTCCAATGATTACAGTGCAGTGATAATGGATATAGACCGGTTTAAAAATATAAATGAAAAATATGGTATAACATTTGGAGATGCACTTCTGAAAAAAATTGGCACAGTATATTCACGTGCATATAATCATTTTGAAGGAATGGTTCTTTACGGTTATTTCTACGCAGATAATTTTATATCTTTGTGGAAAAAAGATTTATTTTCACCTGATCTGTTCTGTGATTATCTTGAAAAAGAGATATCTGATCTTATTGAAAACTATAAGCTTGATTTTCATATCGGAATAGTAGATACAGATATTAGCGGAGAAATAGGTAAAATATATGATAAAGCTCTCATAGCCCTGAGATTTTGTAAAAAGAATTTTGGGATCAGATATCTCAGATTTGACGAAAGTATGAATACTTCGAATGAATCTGAGAGTATACTGTATAACGAGATTCTGTCAGCACTAAAAAATGAAGAATTTGTTCCGTGGTTCCAGCCTCAGTACAACTACAGTACAGGAGTTCTGAGAAGCGCAGAAGCACTTGTAAGATGGATCCACCCTCAGAAAGGACTTATTCCGCCGGGAAATTTCATACCTTTCTGTGAGAAAAATGATCTTATATATGAACTTGACAAATATATCTGGGAAAAGGTCGGCGGATATCTGAAGAAATGGAAGGATAAAGGCATCAGCATTTCTTCGGTTTCAGTAAATGCGTCAAGGTGTGATCTTTATAAACCTGATTTTGTTGATACTTTTATCAGAATAATTGAAAAATATGATATTGATCCTTCAAATCTTCATATTGAAATAACAGAATCTGCTTATGTTGAAGCTTCTGAGCACCTTATCAGTATAGTAAGGTCACTTCAGAAAATAGGTTTTCATGTTGAAATGGACGATTTCGGAAGCGGCTACTCATCACTAAATATGCTCAAGGATGTTCCTGTTGATTATTTAAAACTTGACATGGGCTTTATGTCAGGTTCGGGAAATCAGAACAAAGGCGGAAAAATCCTCAGTTCCATAGTACATATGGCACATGAACTTAATCTGAAGGTCATAGCAGAGGGCGTTGAACAAAAGCAGCAGGCAGAATATCTGAAAAGTATAGGCTGTCATTATATGCAGGGATATTATTTTTCAAGACCTTTATCTGCTGAAAATTTTGAAAGGCTCCTTTTAAATTCAAATCTGTTTGATAATCCTGAAAACAGCAAGTTCAAGGGTGTTGATATGGCAGAAGAATTTCTGGATGCCACCACCCAGAATACACTGATCTTCAACAGCTTTGTCGGCGGTGCAGCAATAATTGAATATTCAATGCAAAACGTGTCAGCACTCAGAATTAACGACAGATTTTTTGAAGAGCTTGGTGTCTCAAGGGATGAATTTTTACAGAGGCAGTATGCATTTATTGATTGTTTTTCTGACGAAAACAGATTTTTGTTTATTGAAATGCTTGAAAATGCGATGAATTCAGGAGAAGAGGCAAGCTGTGAGCTTTCATTGAATGATGATCTTCTGAAAAATATCACTGTATATAACCGTGTAAGATTTTTAGCACAGCAGGGTGAAAGATATATTTTCTATCTTGCTGTTGAAAATATTTCGGAACGTAAAAATCTCCTTGCAGAAAAAGCAGCACTTACTGACAATCTTTCTGCAATTATAAGAAATATACCGGGAATAGTAAGAAATTATGAATATTCTGAAAGAACCGGAATGAAATGTATTTACTCAAATGAAGTTCATGATTCATTTATGGAATCAGATGAGAAGGGCAGAAGTCTTAAGCTTATTTCTGATAATTTCAGAAGTTTTGTCTATTATGAGGATCTTCCTCAGATAGAAAAATTCTTGTATGATGCAGTAAGAAACAGATGTAATTTTGGTGAATTCAAAATACGTGTTATACTTTCAAACGGAAAGATGCGCTGGGTACAGATAAATCTGTCTGTTTCTGAAAGGAAGAAAACATCTGTTATTTTCAGTTCAATAATAATAAATATTGACAAACAAATTTTAATTGAAAATAACAGCAATCTTTATCTGCGTATACTGTCAGATATTCCATATGGAGTTGCAGTTTATGAATTTGACAATGACAATATGGTAAAATCAGTTTTTGTAAACGACCGTGCATCAAAACTGTTTGGCGATGATACTGAAAGTTCTCAGGAAACAGCAGAAAAAATCCACAGTTTTATTACAAAGTACGATGAAGAAAACAATTGTTTTGAAAAATTTCTAAGCGGTGAAAAAATCAATATCTGCAGTGTTGAATTCAAAAACAAAGATGGAAGCAGAATGTGGTTTGATGCTGTATTTCAGGTTATAGAAAACAGAGATTCGAATACTTTATGCTATGCTGTATTTGATAATATTTCAAATAATATTCAGAATAAAGAAATAATTCGAACAGTATCCGGAATATCAGATAATCCGGAGGTATAAAAAAACGACAGTGAAAGGCTGTCGTTTTTTTATTGTATATCAATAACTATTATTTCAGGCGGATTAAACATTCTGAATTTTCCAAGTCCTGCAGATACTATCATTTTTGTACTTGATTTTATATAAAGACCTTTGCTGTATTTCGGAAAAAATTTTCGTTCAGGTGAAAGAACAGCACCGATAAACGGCAGGCGTACACATCCGCCGTGAACATGTCCTGATAAAACAAGATCTGCGCCATATTCTGCGTAACTTTCAAAAAACATCGGATTATGAGCAAGCAGAATGCAGAAATTATCAGATTTTTTTCCGATAAGTGTGAACATGTCTTCTGCATTGATCTGTTTTAAATTTCTGTAGCTGCCGTTGTTTTTATAGCATTCACTGAAGACCGTGAGACCGGTAATATCTATATATTTGTTTTCAGCTGCGATTATTGATGTACTGTTGTCAAGAAGAATGCATTTATTTTTAATTTCTGAAATAAGTTCTGAATAAAGCTTTGGATCAAGCTTTTCAAGATCTTTTTCATGATTTCCGAGTGAATAATAAACAGGTGAGATTTTCAACAATTCATTTATCAAATGTTTAAAATCAGAAAGATCAGTAACATCTCTGCTTATCATGTCACCAGTTATGAAAATATGGTCCGGGGATGCATTTTTTACTGCATTTATCAGTATTTCATTATTTTCTCCGAATTTTTTTCTGTGAAGATCTGAAAGCTGAACTATACGTATTTTTTCTGACAGGTTAAGTTTATCAGAAGAAATATTAAAAAAAGAAGTTTTCAACATGTTGTATCCCTCATTGTTTAATAATTGATATTTATATTATATCATTCAGATAAATATTATTCAAATGATATTGTATTTTTGTTTGAAAAAAGGTCTTTTATTTTTTTTTGATAGATGTTATAATAAAAGGGATTGGGTATTTTCTTAACATATAACTAAGAGGTATAACAGATGAAAAAATATTATTTAGGTGTGGATGTTGGGTCAACAACAGTAAAAACAGTTATTGCTGATGAAAATAAAAATGTTTTGTATTCAAAGTATCAGAGACATTTTTCAAAAGTAAAGGAAACTGTATCAGAACAGCTTAAATTGATCGGTGAACAGTATAAAGACGCTGAATTTTGTCTTGCTATAACAGGATCGGCAGGTCTCGGTCTTGCAAATGCGTCAGAACTTCCTTTTGTACAGGAGGTAAATGCTGCATTTATTGCAGTAAAGGAAAAATATCCTGACACTGATGTTGTAATAGAACTTGGCGGAGAAGATGCCAAAATAATTTTCCTTACCGGCGGTGTTGAACAGAGAATGAACGGTTCATGTGCCGGAGGAACAGGTGCATTTATTGACCAGATGGCTACGCTTCTTGGAATCACTACGGATGAGCTTGACCAGCTTTCAATGAAGGCTGAAAAAGTTTATCCTATCGCATCAAGATGCGGAGTATTTGCAAAGTCTGATATTCAGCCGCTTCTTAATCAGGGAGCAAAGAGAGAGGATGTGGCTGCAAGTATTTTTCAGGCTGTTGTGGATCAGACAGTAGCCGGACTTGCACAGGGTCGAAAAATCAGCGGAAATGTTTTATTTTTAGGAGGACCTCTTTTCTTCCAGAAAGGCCTCAGAAATGCGTTTGTAAATACGCTGAAGCTCGATGAAAAAACTGCTTTTTTTCCTGAAGAAGCCTCTGTATTTGTTGCATATGGTTCTGCTCTTTTTGCAATGGAAAGTGACAGTAATAGCAGTGATGCATACAGTATAGAAAAAATTCTTGAAAAAATAGAGAACGGAAAATCAGTTGATCAGAGAAAAACAGGAGAAAGATTATTTTCTTCCAAAGAAGAATATGAAAAATTTATAAGCAGGCACAGCAAGAACGATCTTGAAACAGAAAATATCGAAACCTACAAAGGCGATGCTTATCTCGGAATAGATGCAGGTTCAACGACAACAAAGCTTGCACTTATCACTGATAAAGGAAAATTATTGTATCAGTATTATGCATCAAACAAGGGACAGCCTCTTGACAGAATAATCAAAAGATTAAAGGAAATATACAGTCTTGCAGGCGACAGAATAAATATTGCAGGATCGGCAGTTACAGGATACGGTGAGGAACTGATAAAAGCAGGTCTTCGTATTGATCACGGAATTGTTGAAACTGTAGCGCACTACAAGGCAGCCTCATTTTTCTGTCCGGATGTTGATTTTATCATAGATATCGGCGGACAGGACATAAAGTGTTTCAAGATAAAAAACAAGGCAATTGACAGCATAATGCTCAATGAAGCATGTTCATCAGGATGCGGTTCATTTATCCAGACTTTTGCACAGGCTCTCGGATACAGTATTGAAGACTTTGCAAAGCTTGGTCTTTTTGCTGAAAATCCTGTTGACCTCGGTTCGAGATGTACTGTATTTATGAACAGCAGTGTCAAGCAGGCACAGAAGGACGGTGCAACTGTTGAAGATATTTCTGCAGGTCTTTCATCTTCGATAATCAAAAATGCGATCTATAAAGTTATCAGAGCAAAATCTGTAAATGAACTCGGTCAGAACATCGTTGTTCAGGGCGGAACATTTTTAAATGATGCTGTTTTAAGATCATTTGAAATGGAGCTTGGAAGAAATGTTGTAAGACCGGCAATTGCAGGTCTTATGGGAGCTTTCGGTGCAGCTCTGTATGCTAAGGAAAATTCAAAAGGAACGTCTTCGATCCTGTCATCAGGTGAAGCGGATGAATTTTCATATACTTCAAAAGCCTTTCAGTGTAAGGGATGTACAGGAAAATGCAATCTTAACATGGTAACCTTCAACAGCGGCGAAAAGTTCATTTCAGGAAACAAATGCGAAAAGGGTGCCGGAAAGAAAAATTCAACACAGGGAAGATGCCTGTATGAATACAAATATGATCTGATCATGAAATCAGTTAAAAAGCCGAAGGGAGAACCAAAAGCAAGGATTGGAATTCCGATGGGATTAGGTTTTTATGAACAGCTGCCGCTGTGGAGCAGAATGTTCGCGGAGTTAGGCTTTGAAACTGTAATTTCTTCAGAGAGTTCACGTGATATGTACTATAAAGGTCAGCAGACCATCCCTTCAGATACAGTCTGCTATCCTGCGAAGCTTATTCATGGTCATATAGCAGATCTTCTGGATAAAAAAGTCGATTTTATTTTCTACCCATGCATGAGTTATAATCTTGAGGAGCCTGAGACAGACAATCACTACAACTGTCCTGTTGTAGCATATTATCCTGAGCTTCTGAAGGCAAATATTCCGGAACTTAATGAAAATAATTTCAAAAATCCGTACATGGATCTTAACAGACATAAACATGTTGTTGATGTTATGTTCAAGGTGTTTGAAAAATACGATATTTCAAAGAAGGACATAAGTGCTGCACTTGAAAAGGGTTTTGCGTCACTTGAAAAATTCAGAAAAAATATCTGTTCCAGAGCTGCTGAAATAATAGATGAGGCAAGAAAAGACGGAAGACAGATAATAGTTCTTGCCGGAAGACCGTATCATATCGACAAAGAAATAAATCATGGCATAAACAAAATGATCACCGGGCTCGGTATGTCAGTAATAACCGAGGACAGCATATCTGATCTCGGAAATCTTCCTGACCTCGGAGTTCTGAATCAGTGGACCTATCATTCAAGACTTTACAGAGCTGCCGAATATGTTACAAGAAACAAGGATATGCAGCTTGTTCAGCTGGTTTCATTCGGCTGCGGTATTGATGCCATTACAACAGATGAAGTAAGAACTATTCTTGAGTCAAAGGGAAAGCTGTATACACAGTTGAAAATAGATGAGATAAGCAATCTCGGAGCTGCAAAGATAAGACTAAGAAGTCTTATGGCTGCATCAGAATAAAACGAAAAGAGGAAACGATATGCCTAATTATCCCGTTTTTACAGATGAAATGAAAAAGACGCATACCATTCTTGTACCGGATATGCTTCCCATTCATTTTAATCTTATTATAAGCCTTCTCAGAAACAGCGGCTATAAAATGGAGCTTCTTCAGACTTCTACACAGACCGTAATTGATGAGGGTCTGAAAAATGTTCACAATGATACATGTTATCCTGCTCTTCTTGTTATCGGACAGTTTATGGAAGCCTTGAACAGCGGCAGATATGATCCTGACAGGACTGCTCTTATGCTTACCCAGACAGGCGGCGGATGCAGAGCTTCAAACTATATTCATCTTCTGAGAAAATCCTTAAAAGAAAAATATCCGCAGGTTCCGGTTATTTCTTTGAATTTCAGCGGACTTGAAAAAGACGGAAGCTTCAAGCTTAATGTGCCTCTTATTATGAAGATGCTGTATGCAGTTCTTTACGGAGATCTTCTTATGCTTCTCTATAATCAGTGCAGACCTTATGAGCTTGTTCCGGGTGATTCAAAGAAAGTACTTGAACGCTGGGAGAAAAAGCTTCAGGAAAACTTTGCTAACAATAAATTTATGGGAACTGCAAAGATATATAAAAAGATCCTTGATGATTTTGCTGCTATAAAACGAAGCAAAAAGAAGAAGATAAAAGTTGGAATAGTCGGAGAGATCTATGTTAAATATTCTCCTCTTGCAAACAATCATCTTGAGGATTTTCTTCTTAGTGAAGGATGTGAGCCGGTCGTTCCGTCACTTCTTGACTTTGTTCTTTACTGTGCAATAAATACTGTAAATGATGGAAAAATATACGGCTTCAGAGATAAGAGCACAACTCTTTTCAAAATCGGATATGATGTTATTTATGCAAAGCAGAAGCAGATGATAAAAATAATAAATGAACATGGCGTGTTTGAACCGCCTCACGATTTTGAACATCTGAGACATCAGAGTGATAAATTTATACATCAGGGTGTAAAGATGGGTGAAGGATGGCTAATTCCTGCCGAGATGGCAGCACTTGCCGAATCCGGAACAGAAAATATAATCTGTACACAGCCGTTCGGATGTCTTCCGAATCATATAGTAGCAAAAGGTATGGCAAGAGTAATAAAGGAAGGATTTCCAAATGCCAATATTGTTGCTATAGACTATGATCCGGGTGCAACCAAAGTAAACCAGGAGAACAGAATAAAACTGATGCTTGCAAATGCAAGAAGATAAATAAAAAAAGTTATCTGCTGTGGAATGCAGATAACTGTAAACATAAAACAAATACCCTCATGATCTTTTCATCATGAGGGTATAAAAAAATCGAGGTGACAGGAATCGAAAAAATCACCTCGTTTTTATTTTTATAAAAAAAGGAGCGATAAAAAAATCGCTCCAAAAGTAAAACAAAACAAAACACATTCGAAATTTATAATATATCTATTATAGCATAACTAATAAAAAAAATCAAGAGAAACGTTTCTTATCTAAGAGACGTTTTTTTTATTTACTTATAAGGGGTATGAATTATGAAATTAAAAAAATTTTTAGATAAAAACTTTACTACTGTGTGCAATGCTTTCATAAAGGATAAAAATATTTCTAATGCAGCTCGTGGACTGCTGCTTACTATGTTATCACTTCCGGAAGATTGGGATTTTAAGATTCGTGGGTTGGCGTCTTTGTCAAACAAAGACGGTTTGCGCAAAATAACTACTCAGTTAAATGAGCTTGAAGCCGCAGGATATGTTGTCAGAAAAAAAATATTCAACAAAGGAAGAGTAATTGACTGGGAATATATTATATCAGACGAAATACTTCCGGAAGAAATAAGAAAACAAAGTTTTAAAGCAAAACGTCAGTATGAAGATGATGAAAATACGTCAATTGAAGAGGAAAGTGAACTACAAAACGTAGATATGGAAAATGTAGATATAGAAACGTTAGATATTAACTGTCCACATATAAGAAAGCAAGACGATTATAAAATAAAAAATAATAAAATAAAAAATAATAAAATACTTATTAATCAATCTTATCTTATCAATCAAAATTCTGAACCTGAAAAAGAAACTGAAAACGAACCTGATGAGATTGATGAGATTGAAAACTATAAAAATATTTTAAAAAATCAAATATCTTATGAAAACCTTGTTGATGATCTCAAAGAAAACAGAATTCTTGGTAATCTTGAAATGTTAAATGGTCTTTTGGATATTATGACTGAAGTAATAACAAGTGATCAGAAATACCGAATAAGTGGTGCTAATCATTCTTCAAACCTTGTCAAAGGAAACATCATGAAGTTAGAATATGAACATATCGTTTATGTTCTTGAATGTTTATATAAAAACACAACAAAAATTAAAAACATCAAAAACTATATGCTAACATGTCTGTACAACGCTCCATCAACAATTGGGCAATATTATCAAAACGAAGCAGCATCATCTCTATATGGCACAAAAAAATGATGAAAGGAATATTGATATGATTTACATCGATGAAGAACATGAAAATAAATTTAATGAACTCATGAGTAAAATGAAATGCAAAGACAATTATCACACTGCATTCGCATATCTTATCACAATGGACTATGGATGCAGATGCCATATTTCTCAAATCTTTGACATCGAAGATGACAGCATAAAAGACTGTTTTGATAAGTCATGGATGACAGGCGGCAGCAGAAGATCAGTTACACTTGCATTTGCACTGTGGAATTCGTTTTATAAAGCTGATATAAACGATATTTTCAATTACAGTAATGAATATAATCCGTATTATGTACAGGCTATACAGCTACGTTTTCATTAATTTTTTTCAGTGAGGTATGAATATGAAGAAAATCGCAATTTACAATAATAAAGGCGGTGTCGGCAAGACAACGAGTGTAATTAACATTGCCTACAGTTTAAACAAAAAAGATAATAGAGTTCTTGTCGTTGACTGTGACATGCAAAAAAACTGCTATATGTTTTTTCTTCTTGATAGCAGCCAGAAAATTCTACCGACAAAATATGAAAATATAAAAAATACAACATATGATAAATATATAAGTTTAAGCGATGATGTAATTGAGCAGTTCAATTACATCATTTTTGATCTGCCCCCGGTTCTTAATGATGATGTACTGGATATAATAAAAAAAGCTGATAAAGTCTATGTCCCAATGATGCTCAGACAGTTTGAATTATCCGGTCTAAAAAATCTCGTTTCAAAGTGTAATAATATCGGCGGAATTTTTATTACTATGTATGAGAAACGTGATGAAGATATACTTGATCAGTTTAAATCAGCACTTGCCGGGAGATTAATGCGGACAATAATACCTTATTCGAGAGCAATCATTGACTCACAGCGTGCTATGCTTCCGGTCAATGATTATTTTATTAAACGAGGCGTTCCAGCTTATCTAAAAAACGCCTGGCAGATCTGCGATAGTTATGATTCGCTTGCTGCTGAGATAATAAGGGGGAATGAGCCTTGAAAATGGAATTCGCAGGACTAAATGATATGCTTAGTGTTGTTGTCAGCAATACGTTGACGGACAATATTAAGATGATCAATATTGATGAACTTCATGATTCAGAAGATAATTTCTTTGAACTGAACAGAATCGAAGAACTTGCTGAATCAATACTTCTTCAGGGTGGAGTAAAGGAGAATCTTATTGTTCGTAAGCGTGAAAGTGGCGGATACGAAGTTATATCCGGTCATCGTAGAAAAGCTGCTGTTCAGTATCTTATTGAAAAAGGTGAAAATGTAGCACATATGCTCCCTTGCCTTGAAGAAGAGTACTCAACAGATGATGAAAAGATGCTCAATCTGATTATGATGAATGTTTCCCAGAGACAGTTATCTGACTCTGAATTGTTTAAAAGTTATGAACAGATTAATGACATACTGAAAAGGAAAAAAGAAAACGGAGAAAAATATGGAAAGCTCCGTGAAAAAATTGCAGAGTCTCTTGGTGTTTCGCCGGCACAGGTACAGAAACTTCAGAATGTTGATAATCATGCAATAACTGAAATAAAAGAAGCTGTAATTTCAGGTGATGTATCTCTTTCAACAGCAAATGCGATTGCAAAGCTTGATTCAGAAGAACAGAAAAAGCTGGCTGAAGGAAATCTTTCTGAACTGAAAACTAAAGATGTTAAGAAAATAAAAGACGATACAGTAAAAAAAGTTGATACTGGTATCAACTTTTCAGAAAATTTGCAAGGAAAAAATGATATCAGGAATGAAAAAGTTGATACTGATATCAACTTTTCAGAAACTGCACAGAAAACAAATGCACATCGTTTAGCGAACAGATTAAATGATTATGCTGATGATCCTGTTATGGTTGATCAGATTGCAAAAATCACTAATTTAGAGATTACTCAGCTACAAAATGAAATGAGATCTCTTTATGAATATCTTATCAAACTTGAAAGGAGGTGTGAAAAATGAATGTTGCTTTAATTATTATTGTTTTCTTTGTTGTTGTAATTAGTGCATTTGGAATGTTTGAGGGTGATCGTAAAGCTTTTTGGATAGCTCTTGCGATTTCACAGTTTGCAATTATTATTGCTTCTGAATGTGATGCAATGTGGATTCAGGCTTTACTGACAGTAGTATCAGTAATCTCGTTAATTGTTGCAATTTGTAAGGGAGTATCTTGTATAAAGATGCTTATAAGGAGGTATGAAAAATAATGAATATGGGTGACGAGCTTGCCAGCTCATTTGTTCAGATCACAACTCACTTAGCAACGAACACAATTTCAACGGTTACAAATCTTATTGCTGAGATTATGAAGATGTTGCAGATTAAAGCCGAGCATGATGCAAGAATCGGAACTGATCTTTCAAAAATTAAGCCTGGTGAAGTAAGTATGAGAGATTTGATTGAAAATGCACGTTCATTGGGTGATTCCATATCGTCATCAGAGCATGGTTTGTCAAGCAATGATGCTTATGAACTTGCAAGATTAGCAAAAAAATATGGTATACCACTTTCTTTTACAAACAAAGAAAGCGGTGATAATATCCATGCACATATGCGAACGAGTGATGTACCTTTTTTTAAACAAATGATGACAGATATGATGAAGGAAAAACTTGAAACAAGACCACAGGAACTTGGCAATTTTAAAGTGCAATCCTGGGAAATACCATACATTACTGCTGAACTGAACAAGTATAATCTGAATGCAACATTTGGGCGAACAAAGCAAAATGAGTATTTCTGTCTTTATGAGAAAGCTGATGAACGAGCTATTCTTATTGCTCGTGCGGAATTTATCAATAAATATAAAGATATTCAGAAAAATTTTTGCGTTGATTGTGATGAAAATGGAAATTATACAATTAAGGATTTATATTCCGGCAAAGAATTTTCATTGAGTGATGTTGATAAAAAAAGTTTTAATGAAGTTTCAAAAGATATTGAAAACTTTTTAGGATATGATAGAAGCAGGGCACAGTTAGCTGCGGCAAAATTTGGCGAAGAAAATCTAAAGGATACTGTTAAGGAAAATTACTTTGATAATCCGCAGAATGAGACTCACGAGATCAAAACAAATATTGCTTTTGAAAGTGATGATGTTTACTGCTCAAAGTATACAATGCTTAAAATTGTTCCTAAAGAAGATAATACAGCAAGATATGTTTTCTCCGGGAGTGACGGTAGATTTGCTGTAATTAATCCTCACATGACATCAAAGGAAATTGCAGAAGAACTAAGGCAGCACCTTGGAATTAGAAATCAGGATGAAATTAATTCATTAACAGGTAAAGCAGAAAAAGCAATAAATTATTTTGCAATTACTGAAGATGTTACTAAGTATTCTTCAGAGTACAGCTTTAGTAAAGAGGATTTTAATTTGTCTAATATTGATAATGTTAAGAACATGGTTCGTGAAGAAGATGGTCATAGGTATGCTCGTACTCTTCCGATAGATAACCTGAAGTTGGATATCAGACGAACAGATATTGATAACTTTAGTGTTGTTTGTCATGCAGAACATTCAGAAACGGATGAACAGGATCATAAAATGCAAACTACTGATATAAAAACAATTCAGCTTACTTTAAAAGATCAAAGTAAAGCTATGCATGAACTTGAACAACTGTGTATTGATCATGGAGTTCCAGAGGGTGTTGCAAGCCGAGTTGCTTTTGATACTTTTGAAAAAGCAAAAATGCAGGAAACAGAAAAAGTTGTTACTGTCAGTGAGACAAGAATTGAACAGGCGGTACATTACTCAAATAATCTGAAAGTTGAAGCGGATGTCTATTGTCAAGGGCAGTCAACAACAATTAATATTAATGATCAGAAAAAAGCAGCTAAACAGATTGCAGACACGATGAATGTTTCAAAGGAAGAAGCAGCAGGAATTGTAGAAAAAGCTGATAAAAAACTTACAGAAAGGCAACATGCCTATTTATCTAAGAAAGGGTATGAATGTAGTGACTGGGATGTCGGAGAAGCAAGTTATGTAATAAGCATGATAAAAGAGAACAATTGGGAAATTCCTGATGAATTGAATCCTAATACATTTGATATAAAAAGCATTTATAATAATTCTGAGATTAATAAAGACATAAATGTACCTGAAGTTAAAGTTCCTGAAATAGACATTGAAGAAGCTTCGATAGGTGGTATTTAATATGAAGATGTTTGAAAAAATAAAGGAGACTTCAGTTACTATACTGAAGAAAACAGAAAAAATAGCAAATGTCATATTTTCACCCGTCACAAAGTGGATCAAGAAAAAGAATAAATCTGTTCCTCCAACACCGAAGAAAAAAATAACATTGGCAAATATGATCTTGGTAGCTGTAGCAACGATTTTAATTATACTTTCAAGCCTTTTTTTAGGCACGGTGATGGATTACTCGTCATCATCAGACGGAGAGTTTGATATAAGCTATATTTCGACCGGTTTAAATCTTGTTATAGACCATCCGAAATGGATTTTAACTTCACTGAAAAAAGAAAATAGTTATTCAAGGTCAGTTCTGTTAATAAGTCTTATGGGCTGGGGTATTTTCATTGTTTATAAATTAAGCCAGGAAACAAAAAGAACTCACAGAAAAGGCAGTGAGTATGGATCATCCAAGTGGGGCGACAAACGTGAAAAGAAGAGTCTCAATAAAGATAATGAAACTAATCTGATTGCTATGAAGGATTCTGAAGGAAATTTGATCTTTGACGATGATGGAGAAATACGAACTGCGACGGAGATGAAATCATTGATCTTATCGCAGGATGTATCACTATCACTTACGTCGTGGCTTAATCTTAACTTGAATGTTCTCTTAATAGGATCTGCCGGATCAGGTAAAACAAGATACTATGGATTACCAAATTTAATGACGTTGTCCACATCTTTTGTTGTGACTGATCCGAAAGGCGAAATACTCAGAGCGTCAGGCAAAATGCTTGAACAGTCCGGTTATAAGGTAAGAGTGCTTAATCTGATAGAAATGGAGCATTCTCATAACTATAATCCATTTCATTATGTATATGATTATAACGGAAATGTATCTGAAGACGGTATCAAAAAAATGGTTGATGTTCTTTACAAGAACACAAAAGGTGATGGTGAAAAAGATGATTTCTGGTTTAAGAAGGGTCAGACATTACTTGAAGCGATAGTTTATCTTCTGTTTGAAGAGTCTGAGTATAATGCGGAATTTGATGAAAACGGAAATATCAAACCGGAAACTCGTGACATATCAAATCTTAATTTCTTTTCAGTTACAGAAAAAATGAGAAAGCTTCAGTATCCTCCGAAAGGATCAACTGCAAAAAAACCTGACGGATTTTTTATGGAACGTCTTCCAAATGAACCTGAAGAGGATTTCAGACAGCGTCAATCAGAAGGATTTCTTTGTTCTCTTGATAAAGACTTTATCGAACTTGAAAAAAGAAAAGGTGATACTCTTGCCGGAAGACTTTATAAAGAAGTAAGAAATGCTCCGGAGGAAACAGGACAGAGTTTTCTTACATCAGCTAATGTTAAGACTTTCTTCTTTAATCTTACGAACCTTAGTAATCTGACATGCTGTGATAATATACATCTTGAAACTATTGGGGACGAGAAAACGGCTTTGTTTCTTCTGATCCCGGCAACTTCAAGAACTTATAATTTTGTAGCGGCGATGTTGTATACTCAGATGTTTGATGTCCTTAATAACAGAGCAAACTTTAAATTTGGAGGTAGACTGCCGGTACATGTTCGCTGTATCATGGACGAGTTTTACAATATCGGAGAAATACCTGATTTTGATGTTGTTATTGGATATGTACGCGGAATGGGAATATCAATTAGCATTATTCTTCAGGCTTTGGCTCAGCTGAAGTCACGATATGAAAAAACTTGGGAGATTATTACTGGTAACTGTGACAGCTTGCTTTTCCTTGGCGGTCAGGAAGAATCCAGTCTTAAATATCTTTCGGAAAGCTTAGGAAAAGAAACAATTGATGTGCATACACTCAACAGAACAAAAAGTGCTAAATCTCCGAGTACATCAGAAAGCAATAGCATAATCGGGCGAGAATTGATGTTGCCGAATGAGATCAGTGCAATGCCTCAAACAGACTGCATAATTAAGATCAAGTCGCATAATCCATTCTACAGCGAGAAGTACTTGTTGAACAAACATCCGAACTATAAGTATCTGTCATACGAAGATGAGAACATGACATATCTTGTTTCTGAACTTAGAGCAGTTACTTTAAAGGAACTTCAGGCTAAATATTTAAAAAATAATGATGATAGAAAAGTTGACACCAGTGTCAACTTTGTTGACGCTGCTCAAATAGAAAAAGATAATGATGATGGTGCTGAAAGAAACAAAAAGATGATAACAGTGTTTAGTGATAATGCTGTTTTGAAAAGTGCTGATAATATAGATCTTCCGGTACAACATGATTATGATTCGTTCGACTATGATGAAGCTGCTATTAAGAATGCAATTCAAAGTGTTTCATCAGGCGATGAATATATTCACTCTGCTAAGTTTGGTAATCTGTCAGATCAGTTAGAAAAATTTGAGTTGGGTGAAGCAACTAAAAAGAAAGGAGAAGAAACCGATGCTACAAACATCTCTTTAGAAAAGAAAAAAGAATTTTATTCATCAAATGTTGATGAAAAAAAGGACGCAGTTCACGTTACTAAAGACAATTTGTATTCAGCAGAAATAGAGCTGTGCGTGAACTTTGATGCAATCTATTAGTGAAAGGATAAAAAAATGAAAAAAATAATCTTTAAAAAACTCTCTTTGGCAGCTGCATTTTTCGTAGCTATGTTTTCGGTTTTGGTTTATAAGCCTTCTGACGTTTCAGTGTTGTCAGTTTTTGATAACAGCATAACTGTTTATGCTGAAAATGAAGGAGAATCTTTAGATGATTTAGATGATAGCTCTAGTGGGGACACGGGAACAAACGAGGGTGATACAGCATGGAAGAAAGTTACTGATTTTTTCATCGTCTGGATAAAAAGAATAGGCTATTTTGTTGCGTTTATTGGTGGCGTAATGTTTGCACTTGCTGTTAAAAATAATGATGCTGAAGCAAAACAAAGCGCTTTGCTTACGATGGTTTCAGGATTTATCCTCGTTGCCTTGTGCTCAATTGCCACAACTATCTTTAAAATTAATGGTTGATGAGATATCTTATAAGAAATATTTTATTAGATAAAGTCCAGCTTATGTTGGACTTTATCTTTTATGAAAGGAGTTTTGATTATAATGATGTCTTTTTTAGCTACATTTCCACCGAAAATTGTGGATGGGGTAACACCGGCAGAAGCAATTTCTGAGGCATTAACGTTTTTTGAGACCTGGATAAAAAGGGCAGGCGGGATTATTGCATTTATTGGAGCAATTAAATTTGCAATAGCAATTAGGTCAGATGATGAGCGAGATCTTATGCATGCAATGTTTTGTTTGATTTCCGGATTTATGATTGTTGAAGCAATTACAAGTAAAAATATTTTTAATATACCGTCTGTATACGGTCCTAATCTTTCTCCTTATGATTCGTTTACTGTTATAACAAACTTTATAACAAAGTGGGCAAAGAGAGTAGGATTCTGTGGTATGTTTTGGGGTGCCGTATCATTCGCACTTTCCATTAAAGATAACAATGCGTCAAGTAAAGTTTCTGCTTTGAAAGCATTTGTTGCCGGAGCAATGGTTGTTGCTATTTCCGGTATTTTCTCCATGTTTGTTCTGTAAGGCGGTGATACAATGATAAGTAAAAAAATTAGTCTGCATAAGAGAATTTTTATGCTGATATTTATTGCCGGAGTAATAAATATACTTTTTCCATATGTGGTACACGCAGATATTTTTGGATATGAGATACCTGATTTATACTGTGATATTACAGAGAATGTTGAAGAGACAAATGAAATATTATTAAAAGCTTTTGACGTTTCGAGAGTATCTCCGTATAGAGTTCTTACCAATGTTTGTGCCGGAAAAACCGATGTTGCAAATACAATACATACAGCATCACAATCTGTTGCAATTGCTGTTGCAACCTTGCTGCTGCTTGTCGATTTTTTCAGAAAAAGTGTAAATTTTGAGTTCGCATCAAAGTGGGAAAATATACTTTTATTTCTGATAAAAATCATAGTAGTCAAGCAGGTAGTTCAAAATGCTGATGTTATAATGGGGCATTTATACGAGCTGTTTGATTATGTCAATCATTCACTGACGTATTCGGCTAATGGAGAAAAGCCGTCTTTTCTTCCAATAGATGATAAAAAAACTATACTTAGGTATCAGTTCTTTTCACTTCAGGACTTTGTTGAAAGTGCAAGTAGTCCATGGTGGTCTTTACAAAAAACATTTTCCTCCGGTAAAGCGCAAACTGCATATCATGATTATGTGATTTCTCCGAAGGCTGTTCATATGTTTTATCCTGATGCTGTTTTTCCAGAAAATAATAACGTTTTTGAGTTAGGTCATAAAGATTTTGCAAATCCGAATGGGAAAATATTGTTTACGCCATCTATTGAAAAGATTTATATTTATCCGTATTTTATTTTTATGAAAATAATTGCATATTATATTTTTATTGTTGTAATCGGACGAACTTTTGAATTGTGTGTCTATACAATTTTAGCGCCGATTCCGCTTTGTGGTTTTGCATCAGAAATAACACATGATACAGCTAAGAATTTTATTAGAAATTATATTGCAGTAATTTTACAAATGGCAATAATAGCTACTATGTTTGCTGTGTATACTTCATTAACAGGTTTTTTTGCTAGTGGTGATAATGTCCCTGATTTGAAAGGTATTAAATTGATAGAAATACTTATTCTTGCGTCTCTTGCATTAGGGGTGCACAAATCGGGCGAATGGTCAAGGCGTCTCGTAGGAGCATGTTAAGAAAGGAAAGAAAAATGATTGAAGTAAAGATACCATCTGATATACATGCATATAAATCAAAATTAATAATGGGACTCTCCACACGTCAGCTTATAAGTGTTGGGGCAACTATTATGGTGGGTATTGGGATTAGTGTTGGATTAAAAAATGTATTACCGGTTGACATTTTACCTTGGGTAATGATAGTAATGATAGTTCCTATTATTGCATGGGGGTTTTTTAAGTACAAAGATATGTTGTTTGAAGATTTTATAAGAGTATTTGTAGATTACACCGTTAATCCACAAATCCGTGTATATGAGGATACCGACAGAAATATATTTTATCATCTTAATGAGGAAATACTTGAAATAGATATAAACAATCAATTAGAAATAATTGAGAATGAGGAGTGAAAACATGATTCGTAAAAAAAATGAGAAAAAGACTGCACGAGAATTAGATCGGGAACGACTTGTAAAGCAGAAAAAAAAGAAAAGTATATTAACATATACAAAGAAGGAAATCAAGCGAACAACTATACATACTATGCCGTATGAATGTTTCGTAAGTGATTATGTAATGCTGTTGAAAAGTAATGTTAGAGTTGGTAATGACGTGGAAAATATATATTCAAAGACATACCTTTTACCGGATGCAAATTATTCATTTCTGACGGAAGAAGAGCAGCTAATAAAAATGCAGGAATATATGAATCTGCTTAATGGTTTTGACAGTTCCATCAGCTTGCAGCTTAGTATTCTTAATACAGAAATAAATATTAATGAATTTGAAAACACATATCTCATCAAAGAAAAAGATGATAATCTTAATCAGCTCCGTTCTGAAATCAATTCTATTATGTATGATAAGATGAAAAGATATAAGAACAGTCTCAGGTGCCGTAAATATTTAACAGTAACTGTCGTTGCTGTTGATTATGACATAGCTTCAACACGTTTCTTTAATATAGAAGCACACATGAACAACTGTCTTGCAGCAATTGGAACAGAAATAATAGTTCTGAATGCTAATGAGAGGGTTCGTTTACTCGCAGATATTTTGAGAGATCCAAACGATATTATTACTACTATTACACACAAGGAATTTGCACGCAGAGAAGAAAAAATGCTTTGCTGTCCGGATTATTTCGAATTTAAGAAAGATTATTTCATGTATAATGACAAGTTTGCCAGGTGCATTTATTTCCGCCGTCTTCCTTCATCGATAACCGATTCACTTTACAAAGAAATGATAGAGTTAAATATGCAGATGATCATTACACAGAACATTGAATTCGTTGATCCTGATCAGGCAGTAACAATGCTTAAACGTAAGCTGACAGACATGAAACAGGAAGAAATAGTAAAAACAAGAAAAGCTGCTTCTGTTTCAAAAGTTGCATTTGTTGATCCGATTGAAGGTTCCCAGTTAGCTGAAGACAAAGCTAATGCACAAGAATTTTTGAACGATTTGAGTGAAAGAAATCAGAAGATGACTTTATGTCAGTTTATTGTTGTTGTTATAGCTGACAGCTACGAAGAAATGATAAAGAATACAGAAGCACTTGAAATACTGTTAAGAAAGTTTCAGATTGATGCGATTTGTGCTCCTTATCGTCAAGAACAAGCATTTGCATCAGCATTACCTATTGGTAATTCAATTTCTTATGATAAAGATCACAATCTACAAGTCAGAAGAACATTATCTTCAGAAAGTACAGCAGTTTTTATTCCGTTCAATTCACGACAATTTTCACATGAAAACGGAATATGGTATGGTCAGAATCAGATGAGTTATGACATCGTTAAGTTTGACAGGTTAAAACTGAAAAATGCTAATGGATTGATTTTTGGTGTTCCCGGAAGTGGTAAGTCAATGGCTGCCAAACTTGAAATGTTATATTCAGTTTTATCAACGGATGATGATGTCATCATACTTGATCCAGAAAGAGAGTACGTTTCTCTTGTTGAAATGCTTGGAGGAGAAATAATCAACATTTCAATCAATTCGCCATCTCATATTAATCCAATGACACTTACTCCTAACCCAGATCCAACAGACAAGGACTATGATCCGATTAAAGCAAAGTATGATTTCTTGTTATCTTTTTTTTCAGCTGTGCTTGGCAATAAGGAACTTTCACCAATACAAAAAACCATTATTGACAGAGTAATGATAAGTACATACAAGAAATACGAAAAACCAACTCTTAAAGAGTATTATGATGAGTTAGAGTATTTCGAAAAGGAAACAGCAGATGAAGACATTAAATCTGATGTAGCTTATCTGAAGCAGTCGCTGCATTTATATGTATTTGGTTCACTTGAAGTATTTTCACATGAGTCCAATGTAAATATAAATAAAAGAATAGTCGTATATGATATAAAAGATCTTGGAAAAAATCTTCAATCGCTTGGAATGATGATTACACTTGAAAATATTTGGGATCGTGTTGCAAGCAACCGTGTCAGGGGAGTAGGGACAAGAATTTATATCGATGAAATGTATCTGCTTTTCAAATCAGAACAGTCGGCACATTTTTTTTATGAATTATATAAAAGAGCACGTAAATGGGGCGGTATTCCGACAGGAATTACACAGAACGTTGATGACCTTCTTCGTTCTGAACTTGCAAAGACTATGATTTCAAATACACAGTTTGTCATGATGCTGTCGCAGAATGCTACTGACAGAATTGAACTTGCTAAGTTGCTGCATATTTCAAACGAAACAATGAAATATGTTACAAATTCGAGAGCTGGTTCCGGGTTGATATTTACAGATGAATACGGTTGTATTCCTTTTGAGCATGTATTTTCTACCGATTCGCATATTTATCAGCTTGTCACTACTAAATTTAAAGAGAATATAGATATTGATAATAGCTGAGGTTTGCTATGGAACCAAACAGAAATCTGAAAAAAGATGATAATACAAAGAAAAGTACCAATGATCTTGGAAAAAAAATTAATACTAAAAGGATTTCCAAAGAGCTTAGAAGAAATGTTAATACTAAAAAAAATTCCAAAGATATTGGGAAATATGTAAATAAGACATTTCGCATACTGAAACATGTTAGTGATATTTCAGATAATGTAATAGGATATAATGTTAATAAAAATGAACTTACTGATTCAGGTGCAGAAAATCTTAAGTTAATAAATAAAGGAAAAAGAATTGTTTACAATGGTGTTCGTTCGCAGATCGAAATTGCTAAACTTAGTGTGCTGCTGAAAAAAAGACTGAGCAAGATAAAATCAAATAAAAGTATATTATCAGCTGCTGGTTCAGCAGCTTCAGCAGTCGGTCAGTTTACCAGTGAAGTATCACCATTGAATCGCCATATTGATAAGAGTAAGATATCTGATACAGGTGCGGAAAGTATAAAAGAGATCCAAAGCAGTATACATACTGCCAAAACTACGATAAAAACTGTTAAATCCACTATCAAAACAACGAAGAAAACTATAAAAACAATAAAAAGTGCTCCTGAGAAGCTTCAAAAGGCTGCTCGGACAACTGTTAAAGTAACAGAAAAAGCAGTAAAAGTTACAAAGGCAGTAATCAATGTTACGGTCAAACTTTTTTCAGAACTGATAGCTGCTTGCAGTAATCCGGTTATTCTGATTATTTTAATAGTTGTTATCGTATTAATTATGGTTTTGGGTTCTTTCGTTGTTGTTTATGGTGGAGCTGCAGCAGGAAGATCTAAAATTAATCATGACTATAATGAGGCTGGCGGATTAAATGATATTGCCGCACAAGTAAAACAGGGAATGGAACTGATTCAAGAGTGCAGAGACAATAAAGAATCTGAATATGATGTGTGGATAGATAATATGTATTTTGATTATAATAATCTGAAAGACAGCGATCTTGTATATATGGAACGATACAGTCAAAATGACGATGAACCTACAACATATGTTAAATCGCTTGCTTCTCCTGAACAGAAACAGAATCTTAAAGATGCACTTGACTGGAACTGTGGAATTACTGATTATGAAATATTGGGCATCGCCTATGTATTGAAACAAAAAGAACTTAATAATGAAAGAAACATTTCGGTTATTAATGAAATGGAATATACTTATGATCTGATTTATCAGATTATGGATAATAAGGTTTTATCATTTTATATATCCCATACAGATTATAATCAGGAATGTCCGGGCAAAAACTGTTCTGAAAAAAGAGAACCAAATCCGGAAAGAAATCGTAAATTTGCAATTGCTGATAGATTATATGATGCTTGTGTTGCTTGGCAAAATGAAGTTGAGTCTTATCTTATATATATGGATCAAAATATTCCTGTTTCAAATCAGGCTGATTATTTTAATCGTTATATTAATCCAAAGATTAATCACTGGAAAAATCGTTATGGTTATATTGACGGCTTTGGATATTTGGAACCATATACAGATTCAAACGGAAGAGCTTTTGCAGATGAAATATATCAAATACATTACACTAATTGGTTTAACGCAGCAGTTGCAGAACCGGAGTATTTGTACACACCAATATGTGAATATCATCATAAACTTGAATCACGAGGTTTAGAGTTCTTTTCCAAAGATGAAATAATGGATATATTGGGATTTGATGATTTTGATAAAGAATGGGAAGCAGTCACGGAAACGCATCTTAAAACTGTTGTATACTAAAAAGATTAATTTGAAGAAGGATGATAATTAATGAAAATAAGATCAAAAAAACACAGAGAACGACAAATGCGTATCGAGAGAAAAATAAAGAGAAATCCTATCTATTATTTTTGTGTTGCAGTATTGATTTTTTTGTTTCTTGCAACCGGAATGAATGATAAAGAGAAGCAAAATATCACAGAAGAGAAGCAAACAGCTGTTGAAACATCTGAAATTGCTGATAATGATGTACACTGGAGATTCTATGCAATAGATTTTTGGATATTATTGATCGGCGGAGGTTTTTGTTGCGTACAGATAGTGCGTGAACGTCATAAAGCGAAGGAGAGATTAAAGTGAGTTACTTTTTCAGTGCTTGTACATTAAGATCAAATAAAGAAAACGAAAAGAAAATATTTATTATTTATAATCCTGAAGATGAAAAAAATCCGGTTTTCAAAAAAGATATGCTGATTAGCAGCAGTCAGTACAGGCTTTTTGTTTCGGAGACTAAGAAGATAAATACTGTGTATGTCACGTATGAAACCTATAAAACAGATGAATACGTTGACGCAAGTACAAAAAGTGATGTATTTGAAAAAAATATCACTGAAAAAAAAGCAGTTAAAATATCCGGTGGGGACTTTATTTTAGATGTGAAGTCAAAGGAAACAAAAATTTTCGGTGGAAAAAAATGCAACACAAGAAAAAAATCAAAAACAGGATTTTTTAAGAAAATTGTGTTTATTGCCGGATTTTTGATTGTGATAAGTACAGCAGTTTTTGGAGGAATGCTGATAGGCATAAAGTACTTCTCAAAAACAGATAATACGGTCTCAAAAACGCAGATTACTGATTCAGTATCAACAATAGACGGAATGATTATTCCGTCAAATAATGAATTGAATGATAATCCTGATGTGCAGCAGATTACGATTTCTATCGACCGTTCGTATTCATCAGTACCAAAAGAAGATATACAGCTTAAAGGAATGGTCGTTAATGGTGTTGCTGAAATAGAGATGCCGTCTTTTGATCGTGATGATTACTTTTCTCATGTTCCCGGATATACTTTCGGATTTTCTACAGAAAAAGGATCTGATAAAATTGAATACTATGGTGGTGAAAAGTATAAATTTACAAGTGACACAAAATTATATCGTGTACTTGTTAAATATGGTGGTGGTAGTGGAACTCAAGAAGATCCATATATTATAAATTATTTTGATCAGCTTGAACTGCTTGCGGAAGAAAAAGCAAGAGGATATTTTAAGCAGACATGCGATATTGTTTTTCCAAATTGGGCATCTCATACACCGATAGATACCGTAAATAAACTTAAAGCTAATCCTGATAAAGAAAAATTTGAATATGATGGTGGCGGATATAACATTGCAAACATTGACAATCCGTTGTTTGGCAAAATATCCGGGGCAACTATAGAAAATGTAAATATAAAAAATTCATCAATCAAATGTACAGATTATAAATATTATGGATTTATTGCTTGCGAAGCATATAATTATCAGTATGCCAACAAAACAGATAAAAAGAATTATGAAACCGGAGAGACAGTTATAAGAAATTGTTCTGTATCTAAATCCGGATTACATATTGGGGAGCGTGATGATGATGAGAAAGTAGTAGTGTCTGCACATGATGTAATTGCACCTGACAGAATTGAATATGATGATAATGGTAATCCGGTAACAACTACTGAAGATAAGAATGTTCAGAAAACTCTGAACGGTGATTATGCAGTTGGTGGAATTATAGGACTCGGAGGACAGATAGAAAGCTGCTATGTATATGATGTCGGAATATACTGTTATCTGGATAAATACTATCTTTATGCTGGTGGTATTGCCGGAAAGCCGGCAAATGTTATTAATTCGGGAGTAAGAACATTTCTTGTTGACGGAAATGTTTTTAGTTCCGGAGGAATTGTCGGTTCAGCAGCAGGATCACGCAGATACAATGCAATGGGAGAAGAACTTCCGGGTTATTATGGTGGTAACATACAAGGATGTATGTCTATTGATGCGAGAATAAAGTCAGAGTATGCTGCAGGAGGAATTGTTGGTGAAGCTACAACACCGGCTCAAAATGCTGTTATTTCAAATTGTTACGCTTTTGATAGTCTGTTAAAAGCCGGAACATACAATAAAGACGGAAAGGTAATAAAAGAAGGCTTTAATGGTGGTATAATTGGCTCTGACGGTCAGGAAACAAACGGACATCTGATTGTAAATACAGTTTATCCGGCAGAATATAAGGCAAATGGTTTTGTAGTAAAGTCTAAGACAGATGATTCTGATCGTCTTGCTCCGCAATACGCCTTTTACCAGGACACTATTTTGTCTGTGATTAATAAAAATAGTGTTTCGAAAAATAATCCATCAGAAATATTTACGGGTACTTATCGAATCGATGATAGAATAATGTTGCCTGCAAGTGAGAATGATACCGGTGGTAAATTGCCTTATCCTGAATCACTTGCAGCAATAATAGATAAAATAATGAAATCTGAAGAAAATTAATATGGGGGATGTTTTATGAGTGAGAAAAGAATTACATTGAAGTCCGTAACTTTAGATATTGAAAGATATCAGTCACAGCTTGAAAAGAAGAAAGCAGCTTCGAAAAAGCTTAATGCAGAAATAAAAGCTCTTGAAGCAAAAATAAAAATTGCCATGGAATTACAGAAAAGACTTACAAGAGATCAGGTTCGAGATCAGATTGAAACTCAATGGCTTAAAGATCGCAATTTATCTAATGATGAACTTACAAAACTTGTCGAGCTCGGTACTAAACTGAAAAATAAAATGACAGATTTAAATATTGAAGACGTCATTTCTGCTTTGGATCTTGTGTCAGAAGATAAGAATAAAGTAAGTGAAAATAATATAAAAGAAGTAGGTAAAAATAATGTTGAAGAATCAAAAGCTAACTGATAAAGAGCTTGAAGAACTAAAATCATATCCTATAAGTTTTAGATTGCAGCAGCTGAGAATAATAAACGGATTAAAACAGAAAGAGTTTGCTGAATACGTTGGTATAACTCAAACAAATGTGTCCCTGTGGGAAAAAGGAAAAGTTGTTCCAAGTGTTGTAAAACTTCGCAAGGTAATAGAACTATATAATTTACCCTTGAATTACTTTGCGGATGTAACAATTGATAAGATTAAATTTGTTAAAGAACAGAAAAATATTGAAATTAATGATGAGGATACTCGTCATGAACCAAGATTTAAATAGGCTGCATATAGCAGCCTTTTATATCAGAACTTTTTCAATTATTTCTTTTTTATCGATAAGCGTGTATTGACATACTTGCGTAAGTATGATATAATAATAGTGGAAATAGTTTATATCAAAATGACATTAACAAAGGAGAAGATGATTATGAATTATGAAACAGAAATAGAAAGAGATGTATTTGTTGAAAGAGCTGATCAGGTTTGTTGTAATTATGCAAAATATCTTGCAAAAGCAGGTCTGACAATTAATAATAAAGAAAATCCTATAGTACAGAAATACGTTGAAGCAATTAGACTGGTTAATAATTCTTATAAGATAGAAACAAAAGAAGATGTGGTCGTTGCTGAAAAGCAGCTTGATGAAATAAGGAGATTCTATCGTGAGTTACAATAAAGACATATTTAAAGATCAAAGATTTGAAGAAGCATATCAGCAAATTAAATCAAAATTATTACTTGACAAGTTTCCGTCGAATAACCCTGTTGCGATTGTATTAGGTGGGTTGCCGGGAGCCGGAAAAGGTAATATATATAAATTTTATAACAATAAACTTAATGGAAATATTGTTGAACTTGACTGTGATAAATTCAGAAGGTATCATCCGGATGCAGCGTTATTTTCATCAGAAGAATATGGAGAAAAGACAAATCCTTTTATTTTTGCAGTTGTAGATCGTATGATAGACGAAATCACACCATTAAAATATAACTATATTTCAGAAAGTTCAATGAAAAGTCCGGATGTTGCTTTCTTTACAACAAAAGAAATAAAACCATTAGGTTATAAAGTTGAAATTGCTGTAATGGCTACAAATAATGATGTTGCTTGGCAAGGAACGATAGACAGATATCAGCAAGCTTTAAAAAAGTATGAACAGGATATATTAGCTGGGAAACAAGACTTAGATCCGCCAAGAATGGTTGATGAATCTTTTTTTAATAGAGTTAAAGATAGTATAGAAAAAAGTTTTGAAATGATATATAAGGCAAAGAATTCAGAAGGTCAGCCACAAACTCCTGTTGATGAAATATATATATTTAATCGTTCAAATGAAATCTTGTATCGTATGTCTGATACACCAAATTTGAACCCTTTACCGATATTTAGTGCACGTTTGCACCTTTCTGAAGACGAAGCAAATAAAAAAATAAATCAATATAAGCATTCTGTTTCAATTAATTCATTAACAAATTCATGTAAACAAATGCTTAATCATATGACAGATAACAACGAACTTTACACAAGTTTTCTAAAATTCCAGGGCTCAATTTATAAACATAGTGTTTATGTGGCTTTGGAATTTTTTAATCAAAAACCGGATGTTGATTTTATCGGTTCAGAAGAACAGTGGAAAAATGCCAATTATAAAATTCGAGCAAATTCAAAAGGCATAAAATTTGTTACCGGGGATGGAACATCAATTGAATATTTTGATTTTTCTCAGATCGATTCAGATGTTAAACCATCAGTTTGGATTCTGAACGCTCAAAATGCGTCTCATTTAAAAAACAAGCTGAACATTCCTGAAAATCAGCCTTTGATAAACGGTCTTATAAATAAATATATATCGTCTGAAGACATAAAGGAATGCTTGACATTACTAAAGGCAAATAGATCTGAAACAAATAAACTGGCATACGGATATCTTAGAAATGTTCAGGTGATTTTGGCAGGACGTTTAGAGATGGGAGGTAACAATTTCAATTTAACTGCTGATAACACCGTTTTTAATGGTATGTCAGTTGAACAGAAGATTTATTATTTGGCACATTCACTTAAAACAGCAAGAAGGGCATTGAACGAAGTAGAAAAGACAATTATTAATTTTAATGAAACAGAAAGGGAGAAGTATTATGAATTACGAGAAATGGATCAGTCTGACAGAAGAAGAACAGAACGCAGTTCCGAACGAGGAATTACCGGTAATTCCTCAGGAGCAATTGGAAAATGGAATAATCTCATCCAAAGTAATTCGAGTGCAGGATCAGCTGATGTGGATGATAACACAGCAGACAGGCGAGAAAACAACAACATGGACACTGCCGGAATATCAACAGGAGATAGTCAATGGCGAAACGATGTGGTACAAGCTCAAGCCGACAACAGGGACGTACACATTGAATCTCGTGCTGGAAGAGCCGTCACTGAAAGAGGAACCGATAGGGATTTATGGAATGAGGTGGATGGACTTCATGAAGCAGGAATACGATCATCTGTACAACGTAATGATGATCGAACACAGATTCCTGACGGAAGCACGCAAAGTAGACTCGGAAGCGATGGATTACAGAGAACGCCTGGAACAGGAGTACGAAAATCAGAATCCGAGACCAATGAACTTCGAGAAAATTCTGACTTGGGAACGAAACAAAGCAATGTACGCAGACAGCACAGTGATGAGAGAGATAGTGCTGGTTCCAAGACAATAAACGATTTTTCTTTTTCAGATAAAGATAATAAAGAAGCGTCAGCTGATTTGGCTGACGCTTCTTTATTAAGTAATGAAAATGCTATTATACATCCAACTGCTTCAGTTGTCAATAGTTCCGGAAGTACAGAAGCATTCTATGATGAAGATGATCATGCTGATGATGATTTGCCTGAGATTTCTTATGCTGATAATCCGGGTGAAAGATTATCAGCAAATATAGCTGCCATTAATACTTTGAAAAATCTCGAGCAAGCAGAGAAATTGCGTGGTGATACATATGTTTCTGAGTATGAGACAAATACTCTAAGAAAATATGTAGGATGGGGCGGACTTGCAGATATATTTGATGAAAATAAATCTGTATACAATTTAAGACGTAATAATTTAAAAAATTTACTTACTGAAGAAGAATATAAAGCAGCAAGATCAAGTACGCTTAACGCTCATTACACTTCTCAAATAGTAATTGATGCCATGTACAAAGCAATAGAAAGCATGGATCTGCCAAGAAACGCTCGTATCCTTGAACCGGCGTGCGGAACAGGTAATTTTATTTCGAGGTTACCGGTAAAATTTAATGATGCAGAAGTCGTTGGTGTTGAGCTGGATAGTATCACTTCAAGAATTGCAGACTGGCTTAATAAAAATGATGATAAAATCACAATAATCAATTCTCCTTTTGAAAAAACTACTTTTGCCGATAACAGTTTTGATCTCGCTATAGGCAACGTACCGTTTGGCAATTACAATCTTATTGATCCAGATCATAAGGATAACTGGAAAATTCACGATGCTTTTTTCCGAAAAGCTCTTGATAAAGTTGCTCCGGGCGGTGTGATAGCATTCATAACTTCAACCGGCACGCTGGATAAAAATAATCCCAAAGTCAGAGAGTATCTTTCACAGTATTCTGATCTGATCGGTGCAATCAGATTACCGAACAATGTCTTTGCTTCTGCCGGAACCAAAGTGTCTACAGATATTATTTTTCTTCAGAAACGTGAAAGTGCCCGAATAAAAGGTGATTACCCGGACTGGTGCTACACTGTATCAAACAGCGACGGTTTAAAAATAAATTCTTATTTTGTGCAGAATCCGAATATGATCCTGGGTAAAGTTGAACAGACAACGCATTTTAATATGCTTACATGCTCTCCTTTGCCGAATGCTGATTTGAAATCGCAGCTTGAAAAAGCAATAACACATCTTAAAGCTCATATTAATGTTAAAAAGCGTGAAAATGCTATTAATCAGATCCGCAACGTTATAGAGCCATGGGGAAAAAACTTTTCGTATCAGATTACAGAAAAAGGAGTATTTTTCAGAGAGAATAATTTGATGCGACAGGTTGATCTTAATGAAAAGAATACACTTAAACTTCAAACACTTATTTCTATCAGATCAGCTGCACGTGAACTTGTTGATCTGCAAAAAACAGATATTACTGATGATGCTCTGGTTTCATATCGTAATAAGCTCAATGATATATATGATATTTACTATAAAAATTATGGTGCGATCAATGAAGGCAGAGCTGCCGCTAAATTATTTAGTATGGATTATGATTATCCTTTAGTGGCAGCTCTTGAATATAAGTCGG
>JAZQPR010000003.1:0-2453 GCA_045628605.1 Oscillospiraceae bacterium | reverse complement strand
CTGTCCAGAAAGAAAGCATTCTTTTTCGGGCAGCTTAGTGGTGTGGTTGAACCGGCTGCAGCTCTGGCGGGTGCAGTTCTTGCAGTCAGAATGCAGATCCTTCTTCCGTTTCTGCTTGCTTTTGCTGCCGGAGCAATGATATATGTTGTTGTTGAAGAGCTGATACCGGAAAGTCAGACAAATGAGAACAAGGATAAGATGGCACTGGCTACTCTGACAGGTTTTTCGTTTATGATGGTCCTCGATACTGCACTTGGATAAAAAAGGGGCTGTTAAGAAACAGCCTGTAAAAGCGATCTGGTCTACTCGATTTTAATGAGTAGACCAGATCATTTATTTTTTTATTAAAATATATTGAAAATTAGCAGTTGTACTCAAAAACAGGCTGAAAAAAGGTACACAAAGTTAACGCTAAAAAAAGACTATCTTATTTTTCTGTCGGATCGTTTATAACACCTACAAACAGAGGAGTGTTTACACTATCTGAAATATAGTAGATAAACGGTCTGTCTGCGTTGAATTCAACGTGTCTGTAATTCGGTACTGAAATTGAATTGCTTGCCATGCTTACCGCTGTGTATGCTGCAGCTTCGCAGCCTTCCTTTCCGAGTGTCAGTACTGCTTCCTGTGTGATATTTGAAACAAACAGGTCTCCGTCTTCAGCCAGCGGTGTAAAGTCTGCATTTTCGGAGTCAAAGATACGGCTTATGCCAAGATCCTTAATTGTATCTTTAAGATCAAATTTTGAAGCTACGTCATATGAAGGAATGCTTACGTCTACAAAGCATACCTCAGGCTTCAGCCTGCTGCTGAACATTTCGTTTAAAAGATCACTGTCGGAAAGAAGAGTGTCAGTTGATGATCCTTCTGCAGGAAGAACAAAATTCATTGTGTATCCGTCTTCAAATGTTTTGGTATACCTTATAAATTTTTCAGTTTCTGTGATGATACCGGTTTCATTTTTTCTGGTCATCATCATGCATTTTTTGACAGTACCGTCAGGAAGCGTAAACTCTTTTTCTTCTTCAGTTCTGAATTTATCTCTCCAGCTTTCCTTGAAAGTAACAGTGTTTATGATCTTTACTGCCTCATCAATTGATGGTTTAAACTGCGGTTTAAGCTTTCCTGATGTATTGTAGTTTATCCATTCTGAAATATCGTCAAGATCGTCCTGACACTGAAGGTCTTTTTCATATACTGCAGTATAGTAGTACTGAGCAAGCCTGTCAACAGTATCCTGATTAAATCCGAATTCATCATTGAATTGATTGTCAAGCCAGATCGAATTAGCCATTTTGTTATAGCGGTTGTAGTTATCAAAATACATTGATCTGAAAAGATCGTTATTTATTTTTCTGAGATCTTTCTGACTGTCTGCGTGAAGGAAAGTCAGAAGTTCATTGAGAGTTTCAGTATCTGCACATTCTGCGAGAACAGAAAGAGCCATATACAGACTGAGCGGGGAATATACAGTGTTTAGTTCTCCGTTTTCATCATCTGTGTCAAGAAGGACTGCACCTGTAATATCAGCTGTAAATCTGCTGAGTGAGCTGTCGGCTTCCGTATTGTATGACCTTGTGAATCCGAAAAGATCCGGATCAGCAAGACAGCCGGAAATATTAAGACTGCCGCCGCCTTCGAGCACAAGACTTTTCATTCGCACTATGTCAGCAATGCTCATTCTGCCGTCATGGTCAATGTCAGCAGCAAGTTTGGCGATGCCATCTGCATCAGTGCGTCCTGTAAGATATGAGATCATACTTACGATGTCCGCTGCACTTACTTTACCGTCGGCATTGATGTCACCTGACTGTCTGAAAGGATTTCTGTTTGCTGAAGCATAATATGAAGCAAATCCGCGTCCGTTGCCTATAATAGTAACATTTTTGCCTAAAGCCGGAACATTTACATCAGTTATATCATCCGGCATAACGACACACTCAAGATTCGGGCATTCAAGAGTTCGGATAGAAGTAAAGTCTGCCGGGAAAATAATATTTTTTATGTCGTCATTTTTCAGATAAGCAATTCCGCCTGTTTTTACTCCCTGGTATTCTGAAGGAATAACAAGTGTTTCAACGCTCCTGTCTATGCTTTGAAATTCAATATCATAAATTGTTTCTTCTGATGTGGAATAGTCGTAGTTCTGGTAAAGCTTTGCGGAAAACGGTTCATCGTCTGAGCCTTCAGCGTAAACTGTACCCGGTATTCCTGCTGCCGCACATGACATGGTCAGTGCCATTGACATTATAAATGCGGTGATTTTTTTAAAATTCATATTTATTCTCCTCCGTTATTGTTTAAATATCAGTTTCTGCTGGTCCGGTTTTGGTCTTTATTCAAAGCTCTGCTTTTAACAAGCAGAGGCAATTCGAAGAATTGCTTTCGTTCAGTAGGAGATTGAACTCCTACTGAACGAGAGAATAGACCCCGCCGCCTATAGAGGCGGGGGA
>JAZQPR010000002.1:0-6977 GCA_045628605.1 Oscillospiraceae bacterium | reverse complement strand
TTATTCTGGATTCATGGGATTTACTGAGAATGAAACTGAAGAACTTTGTAAAAAATACTTTCTTTCATTTGAAGAGATGAAAGAATGGTATAACGGTTATCAGATTGATGGTAATCCAATGTATAATCCTCAGTCAGTAGTTCTTGCCTGCTTAAGAAAAAAATTCAGCAATTACTGGACTAAAACAGAGACGTTTGAAGCCCTGAAAGTATTTATACAGCTTGATATGAACGGATTACGTGATTCTGTAATAAGAATGATATCAGGTGAGAAAGTCAGAGTTAATACAGAAAAATTTCAGAACGACATGACAACATTCAGCTCTGCTGATGCTGTATAATTACAGATATAGGCAGACACACAGTTTGTTTCTGAAAACCGGATTTTGGAGGGAAAATAATGATTGAAGAATTACTGAAACAATTAGAGAGCCTTGTCGGCTCAGATGATTTTGAATTTGAATCGGAAGAAATAATTGAAAAACTGAAAGCTTATGGTGCAGGTTTTGAAATCGTTGATAATCTGTTCTCCATTATGGAAAAGCATCCTCTTGATGATTTTGGAATGCCGGGTGCGATGGTTCATTTTATTGAGAATTACTATCCTGACTATCTTCCGCTTCTAATAAGTTCTGTACAACGTTCTCCTGCAATGCATACTGTATGGATGCTAAATCGTTGTATTAATGGCAAAAACAATACCGAAAAGCTGTTATCCGTCCTCAAAGATATAGCTAATAATGATAGTGTGGATAAAACAATTAAGGATTCAGCAAAAAGATTTCTTGATTATCAAACAGAGCACTAAATTTTGATCTGTGAAGCATTACGAATTTACGTTACAGAGATGAATGAAACAAACTTGCCCGGGACGCAAAATCTGTTGTCCCGGGCAAAAAAAATTATCTTCACCGATGTCACTTAATTATTCATTTCTTATTTGTACTTTTCTTCAAGAGCCGGACATTTTACATCAGAAAAATCCATCTTCCAATCGGTAGCATTTGTCTTTTCGGCATCAAACTGAACCTCAACATTTCCGCCCATTTTTGCAAGAACAAGCGTATATTTTCCAAGATCAGGCACACAATAATTTTCAAGTGAGAACTTATAAGGACATTTCTCAACAATTCCGGAATATGTATAATCTACTGCATCTGCATCCTCATAAGTTGTGTAGTCGCCCTCAGGACAAATCATCATATAATACTTGTCATATCCCTGTGGATCGTTCTCCTCAAGATAGAATCCGTCAAAGAAGAATTCAGACCAGTCTTCACTATATGCGTTAAAGGAAAACCATGATGCAACCTCATCCTGAAGACTGTCAAACTCTTTAGCCTCCCTGTCTTCGCCCGCACCGCAAAGGAAAGAATCGCTGTATTCAAAGTGATAATCTCCGCCGCCATCAAAAACAATGAGCCACTGACCGAGTACAAGACTCGTATCTTCGTCATATAAAAGCACTGACCAGCTTCCCGGAGCACATTTCGATTCATCCGAAGCAAGCTCTGTAATCATGTTGTTATCAACCCGGAATACATATTCTCCGTCATAATATTCTTTATCAAAATCTTTTGCAAAACAATGCGTGTTCTCATATATCGACTGAGTAATAAACTTGGAATCTCTTGTCAGATAGATGCCCGGATTTACTATGTCAATGTTATATCTGTCGGCATCAATCTCGGCTGATGTTTTAATCTTAAAATATAAGTAATCGCCATCAACCCAATACGTGATTGCCTCACCGAGCTTTGTTTCATCAGTTACTGAACCTGCGGGTGCTTCTCCGGAAACTATTGTCTCTTCAGGAGTTTTACTCTTCGTTTCAGCTGTTGTTTTTTCTTCAGAAGCAGCAGCATCAGTTGTCTGCTCTGTTACCTTACTGCTTTTATCATCAGTTTTACTGCTGTTTTCAGATTTTTTTCCGCATGAAGCAAGTGATGTTATCATTGATAATACCAAAATTGATACCAAAAGCTTTTTCATAATTTAATTCCTCCATAATTTACAGAGTAAAGCATTTTCAAATCCCTGCTTTGAACTAAAAAAACATAATTTGTCCTCTGTGTATAAATCGAGTATATCATACAGAAAACCAAAAATCAACTATAAAACACCTCAAATTAACTTAACAAAATATGTGAAAATGATATATAGCATTCTCATCAGAAAATATCCTTTACTGCTGCTTACAAAAAGAAAAATTCTATGGTAAAAATGCAAAATATCTAAATTAATAAATTGACTTTAATGACAATTTATGATATTATATAATGTGATATATTATGAATTGGAGGAGTCTCAATTGAATTCCCTTTTAAAGAAACTTATACCGTTATATGCAGGTTTTCTGTTTTCAATTTTCCTTATATATTCCAAACATTGTCTTCATCTGATAAACGGAAATCCTCTGAGAACCGTTGCCGGAATTATTATAATGATCCTGCTTATAGGCCTGCTTATCTTTATGACGAACTATTTTATAAGCAGACAGGCAGAAGAAAGTCTTCCTATGATAGAATCAGAAGAAACCAAAACAGAAGAACAAAAGCTTGAAGATTTCATCACATATATCAAAAACATGAAAAACTTTAACCTTGGTCCTTTTGAAAATCAGAAAAAAATGCTTTATGACATGAGTATTTCCATGAAAATGAAATATGCAAACATAAAAAAGCTTTTAAAGGATTCATTTTCTGAGACTGATCTTACATACAACACCTATGATACTACACTTAACGAAGTATTAAAGATCTTTAACAAAAACCTCAAAGGAATTCAAAAAAGAATAGATGTATTTGATTACAACGCATACAGACTTGATTCAAAAAACGAAACAGCAAATGAATATATAAACGAAGTAAAAAATCTTTATAACAACAATGATGTTGTCATTGAACATATAGATGACCTTATGCATGAGCTTGTTTCACTGGACGATATCTCAGAAATGCCTCTGGAAAACGTGAACAGACTTATTGAACAGACTCAGAATTATAAAAATATTAAAGAAAGAGATGAAGATTAAATGAAAAGTAAAAAAATAGTAATCGCTGTATTTGCGACTGTTGTAGTCATAATAGGTATTATTCTCTGCGTAGTCCTGTCATCAGACGAAGGAGAAAACGGAGCATACCAAACCAGAGTCAGCGACACAATGAATGACAAAACAGCACATCAGGCACTTGTAAACAGCTCAAAAAAAGATGTAAAAATCACAGAAAACCATGCACCTAAAGGAACTGTATCATACGACAGTGACGCAAAGGTCGTAGAGCTGCCTGATATCAACACATCGTACCCGCTTGTAGTAGATGCACAGAACAAACAGGTAGTTGCAGAAATATTCTCATCACCTGAAAAAGCCGGAAGCAAAACAGACGGCTGGCTGAAAGAACTTGCAGAAGAATACAACAGTTCAAACCAGACTATAAACGGAAAATCAGCAGGAATCTCCCTGAGATCAATTTCATCAGGAACACAGGTAGACTATATTTCATCAGGCATATACACACCTGATGCTATTACCCCTTCCGCTTCAATGTGGGCAGACATGCTTATTTTTGACGGCGTAAAGCTCGTTGAAATATCAAACAAAATGGTCGGAAACGTTGCCGGAATAGTTCTTGAAAACAGTAAATACACTCAGCTTGAACAGGAACTCGGAACCGTTGATATTCAGTCAATAATTACTGCAACAGAAAACGGAACTCTTACTGCAGGATACACAAATCCGTTTTCGAGCACATCAGGACTCAACTTCCTTGCATCAACTCTTTACAGCTATGACGGTGCTTCACCTTTAAGTGCTGATGCGATCGCAGGTTTTAATAAATTCCAGAATAACGTTCCTTTTGTAGCATACAACACTCTTCAGATGAGAGAAGCAGCAGCAAACTCCACCTTTACAACATTTATAAACGAATACCAGGGATATATAAATGACGTTGATCTTAAAACAGGCTACAAGTTCATCCCATACGGCGTAAGACATGACAATCCGCTGTATGCGATCGAAGGAATTTCAAATGATAAAATGGAACTTATAAAAGCCTTCAACGAATTCTGCAAAACACCTGATGCTAAAAATAAAGCTGATAAATACGGCTTTAATAAAATGGATAACTATAAAGACTCTATTCCGAAAACAGACGGAAACACATGGCTTCAGATGCAGAAGCTCTGGAAAAAGAACAAAAATGCCTCAAAACCGATCGCTGCAGTATTTGTAGTCGACACATCAGGTTCAATGTCAGGCGCTCCTCTTGCAGCATTAAAGCAGTCGATGACAAACAGTATGAAGTATATAAATTCAAACAACTATATAGGCATCGTCAGCTATTCAACCAACGTAAACGTAGATCTTCCTATTAGTGCCTTCGACATAAACCAGCAGTCATATTTCCAGGGAGCAATAGATCAGCTTTCAGCATCCGGAACAACTTCAACATTTTCAGCACTTGCTGAGGCAGCATTATTACTCGAAGACTTCAAAACAGCAAATGCAGATCTTAACATTCAGCCAACTATATTCCTCTTAAGTGACGGAGAACAAAATTCAGGTGCTGAATATAAGGATATTGAAAAAGCTATAAGACATACAGGTATCCCGATCTACACAATAGCATACAACGACACCAATCTTGAAGAACTCAAGAAAATCTCTTCAATAAACGAAGCAGCAAGTATAAACGCAGGAACCGATGACGTTGTTTATCAGCTGAAAAACCTCTTTAACGCAAATCTCTAATATCTGTCAGGAGAAAAACATGTATTCCAATGAAATGAACAAAGCAATACAGTCAGCTCAGAAATGTATAGATCTGAGCTGTTCCGAACAAAGCGTCGGCATTACAGCAGCAAAATATCTTAAAGCATTTTCTGATTACCTGAAAGTACTGGATCCTACAGGTATTGATTTTATGAAATCATCACTTATCAACAAAATTGTCGTAAAAAAATACTGGGAAAAATTTTCAAAGTACTACCCTAACGTAGAATCACTGATACAAAAAATGAAACAATGTGAAACAGTATCAGCAAATACTCTGATAACACTTGAAAATGAACAGAAAAGATATGTTGATGTTCTCACAGAATTTCAGAACGAGAGTGAAGAAAACAAAGACCAGGAATACTTCAATCAGCTGTCTGTTGCAAATAATCTGAATACTATCATTGAAAATACAATAAAAGAACATCAGATATTGAACATGCGATTAAAAGACATAACCAAAACAGCTGCACAGGTATTCAAAAATGCCGTACTAATAGCCAAAACCGACTATCAGATAAACATTTCATCCCAGACGTCAATACATGCTTCAGACAGCGGAAATTCGCTTGTTTATCAGCAAGACTATGAAAGACTTTCATCTTTGGTAAGATAGATAAAAAATCCTCTGAAATTAGTTTTCAGAGGATTTTTTATTGAATATTTTATTTAATATATTTTATGAAATAACCTGCAATGTACTGTTCCATCCGGAAAGATCATTAAATGCAGCTTCGTCATGAACATCTGTATATATATTTATGCTTTTTAATTCCTTCATGGTAAGACCGGGCTTGTTTTTTGAAGCATGACCGGGATATACAGCAGTATCATCCTTAATAAAATCAAACAGCTTTCTCACACTTAAAAACAGCTGATGAACATCAGCACCCTCATCGTCAAGAAGCGCACAGCCTTCGATAAGAAGAGTATCCCCAAGGAAAAAATGTTCATCAGTATAGTAAGCCGAAGAACCAACCGTATGCCCGGGAAGGAAAAGAGAATGCACTACAGTTGAACAAATATTTATATCCTGATCATTATCAAGAAGAACAAGATTTTTGCAGTTAAAGTTATAATAATCAGCCTCTGCCCTGTTTATAAATACAGGTATATCAAATTCACTGAGAAGATCATCTACGATATTTACATGATCAAAATGAGCATGAGTAAGAAGAATACCGCAAAGAACTGCATTTTCTTCCTCAAGAACGCTTTTTATCTTCAACGGTTCCCATGAAGCATCAACAAGAACAGCCTCATGTGTATCATCATTAATTAATAAATAATTATAATTGCTCATAAATTTTCTACGTGTCTTTATTATTCTTACCTTCATCATAATCCATACCTCAATAAAAGAAAATAAAAAAAGCTCGATAAAATAAAGATTTTATCAAGCAGTTTTAGAAACGCAAAGAGAGGGATTCGAACCCTCGAACGGGTATTAGCCGTTACACGAGTTCCAGTCGTGCGCCTTAGACCAGCTCAGCCATCTTTGCGTATAGATGCGAGTGACGGGACTTGAACCCGTACGCCAAAGACACACGCCCCTCAAACGTGCCTGTCTGCCAATTCCAGCACACTCGCATATAATATTAAATTTTATATAAATATATAAAAAAATGCACCATCGGGGGCTCGAACCCAGGACCCACTGATTAAGAGTCAGTTGCTCTACCAACTGAGCTAATGGTGCAAATAATGCCGGCACTGATCTATTTTCCCGGGTCGTCGCCAACCGAGTATCTTCGACGTAAAAGAGCTTAACTTCTGTGTTCGGTATGGGAACAGGTGGAACCTCTTTGCTGTAAACACCGACTATTAAATTTTAAAATGCGAGTGACGGGACTTGAACCCGTACGCCAAAGACACACGCCCCTCAAACGTGCCTGTCTGCCAATTCCAGCACACTCGCAAAAAATGATACATTAATTTATGCATCTAAGTGCCGGCACTGATCTATTTTCCCGGGTCGTCGCCAACCGAGTATCTTCGACGCGAAAGAGCTTAACTTCTGTGTTCGGTATGGGAACAGGTGGAACAAGTCGGATCGTAGCCATGTCGTTCTGTGAGCCAAGGAGTTGTCCACCAAATTTGTCTTCCTAAGACCGCTTGGCCTCCGACTTCGTCGCCAACCGAGTATCTTCGACGCGAAAGAGCTTAACTTCTGTGTTCGGTATGGGAACAGGTGGAAC
>JAZQPR010000001.1:0-2025 GCA_045628605.1 Oscillospiraceae bacterium | reverse complement strand
ATCACAACGGAGTATTTCTGCTTTAAGCTGCTCTGTTTCTGAATCAGGTGCTTCTGCAAGATGTTTTTCAATGGAAAGTGTTGCAATTCTCTCTCGCATAGCCTGAAGAACGATTTCTTCAACTTCATCAGGATGTGTTGCAATGGTATTTCTTTTACAGCCTGCAACAGTTCTGAAGCCGAAGTCAACAAAATATCTCCAGTATCTTGTTCTGGTCTTGTTGTAGCTCTTTCTTACAAGTAAAGCATAGCCGCAGTGTTTACACTTTGCAAGACCGACAAGCCATGAATTCTTTACTTTAGCGTTGTTTCTATATCTGATATTATGTGACTTCTTATCCTGCACTGCAAGCCATGTCTTAGCGTCTACAAGTCCTTCATGGTATCCGAGCTTTACATACTGGCTTCCATCACTGTTTGTATGAATAAATACTCCGTAGATACCATTGTAATCTTCAATATCATCAATGATTTCGTATCCCCTTGAAAGAAAATACGCATATACATCCTTATCAGCACGAACATACAGAGGACTTTGAAGAAGCTGTGTAATATGTCCTTCATTCATGTTGCCCTGTACCTGATTGCCTGTATGATCTGAACGCTTGGTAACGATATTATGCTCCTTAAAGTATTTGATAACATCATTAAGGGAAACATCACTTTTCTGATACAGTCTGTAGGCTATCTGAATGGATTCAGCCTGTTCATTCGGTACAAGAACGGAACCTGTCTTACCATTGATTGTGCGTCTTTCTGACTTGTAACCGTAGTATTTCTTACCACCCTGATAGAAACCAGTTTCACGAGCCTTTGTGTTATAGGCATCTGCTACTCTGGCTGCTATTGTTTCACGCTCAAATTCTGCAAAGTTAAGAAGATTATTACGCATCATGCGGCCTTCTTTTGTTTCGGTATTGAACGGTTCAGAAAGAGAATAAACGGATACTCCAAGTTTGTCAAGTTCGTCAGTGATATTAAGATACTCTCTCATGTTACGTGAAAATCTGTCATACTTCTTCACGATAATTCTGCAAATCTGTCCCTCACGAGCATCTGACATCATCTGCTGAAAAGCAGGTCTGTGCTGTACATCTTTTCCGCTTTTACCATCATCGCAGTAAATACGATATTCGGAATCTGCACCCACAAATCTGATACATTCTTCTCTCTGGGCATCAATCGAAAGTGAATTGTTGCCCTTTTCCTTATCACTTACGGAACGGCGTACATAAATTGCTGTTAAACCATTATTGTTTTTGATTTTCATCTGTTTCGACCTCCAAATTTTGTTTTGAAAGCCGATATTACGCTTTTAATATCATAACTCCAAATCATGAAATTTGCAACCCCTTTTCACAAAATCACTGTAGAATTCTCAGTGTTTTCTATATCAGCATTTGTGCTGTTTTCACCGATGAGAATATCGTACATCCTGTTTATCTTCTGCTGTCGGATGCATTCAGGAACTTTATCAGGATATGTAATCTTGACTTTTATTCCCGATGGTGACAGATACTCAGCAGACTTTGTTACAGAGGTTTCTGCTTTTGTTGTATTTATCATAGCGAATTTTTCTCCTTAGCTTATCTCTACCTACGCTTTGTAGAGTGGGCAACGCTTTATTTTTCTTACCCTTGATTTTTCATGCTGAACAGAACAGATTTTTTGGATATCTGTTTTTGGATTTATTCAGCACACTTAATTCATAAAACACCATTCTGAAAAAACAAGCGAATGGCTAATCAAATAAAACAGGAACATCATAAATTGTCTGTATGGACTTTTCGTTTTGTTGTTTGTAAATGTGAGATTATATTTTTCTTTTTCTCACTATAGGAATTATGTGAATGAAAGTTGGTCAGCAAAATCAGAATCGCCTAAGTCTTCACTTTCAGTTTCAGCATATTTCTTAGTTTTCGTCTTGGTAGTATCGGTTTCACTTTCACCTGAGTTTCCATTCTGTTCATGTTCACGCTGTATGATTTCAAGTAATTCCTGTCCTTCACATCTGTACTCAGCACAA